>JAEUHO010000430.1 GCA_016795345.1 Planctomycetia bacterium
GAACGCCCGCATCACGACGACGCTGTCGCCGTCCTCGTCCTCGTAGCTGTGGGTGTACAGCGCGGAGACGTGGAACCACACCGCGTCGCCCTCGCGCGCGAACCACCCGAGGTCGTCCGGCGACAGCTCGTCCGTGGACACGTCGAGCTCCTGCCGCCCCACGGCCTCCGGGATCCGCCCCGGCCACGTGTCGAGCCCGTCGCGGACGACGCGCTGCGCGTCCGCCCACCCGAGCAGCCGCAGCGGCGGGCTCCCGGGCCCGTCCGGCTGCTCGTACACCGCCACCCGCGCGCCCGCGGGCACGCGCGGCGCCCCGAGCAGCGTCTTCACCCGCTCCCACGACGCCGCGTCGGAGCGCTTGCGGCCCCGCGGCCCGTGGTCGTCGGCGTCGAGCCAAGCCTCCGACGCGTCCTCCGACAACGCCGACGCCTTCTCGCCGAGCGCACGCAGCCACGCGTCGGCCGCATCACGCGCGCGCTCCCGCGCGAGCTCGACGCGCGCCCGCACGAGGTCCTCTTCGTTCGCCATGGCGGCCTCGCGCGCACTGCCGTCGAACACCCCCGAGAGGAAGATCGCCGCCGCGAAGCAGACGACCGCCGTCCCGCCGAAGATCCAACGCTGGTGCCTCACGCCGCGCCCTCCCCCTGCCGGAGCACGTAGCCCGCGCCGCGCACCGTGTGGACCAGCGGCGGTCCGCCCTCGTGCAGCTTCCGCCGCACGTACCCCACATACACGTCCACCACGTTCGTGCCCGGGTCGAAGTTGAGCCCGAACACCTTCTGCCCGATCACCGTCCGCGACAACACGATCTCGGGCCGCCGCAGGAACAGCTCGAGCAGCGCGAACTCCCGCGGCGACAGGTCGACCCGCCGCCCGCCGCGCCGCACCTCGCGTTTCACCGGGTCGAGCGTGACGTCGGCGTACGTCAACGTCGCGGGCGCCGCCGCCCCGCGCCGCAACAGCGCCCGCAGCCGCGCGACGAGCTCCTCGAACGCGAACGGCTTCGGCAGGTAGTCGTCGGCCCCGAGCGACAGCCCCTTCACCCGGTCCTCGACGCCGCCCCGCGCCGACAGCAGGAGGATCGGCGCCGTGACGCCGCCCTCGCGCGCCTCGCGGATCACCTCGAACCCGTCGAGCTCCGGCAGCATCACGTCGAGCACGCAGGCGTCGGGCGGTCGGGCCAACAGCGACGCGAGGCCCGCGCGCCCGTCGCCCGCCGTCTCCACGACGAACCCCTCCTCCTGAAGCCCCTTCTGCACGAAGGCCGCGATCTTGGGGTGGTCTTCGACGACGAGGACGCGCACGGCCCCATTCCACCGGACCCGCCCCCCCGGGTAAAGCGTCCGCCGACGGTCTCGCCCCCCCACGCCTCACGCCGGGCCCCGCCTCCGGCCGATCCAAGGGACATGCGCTGCCCCCGCTGCGACCGACCGGCCCGCGACGACGAGCTCGCCTGCGGGCTGTGCGGCGAGGTCCTCCGCCGCCCCGCGGCGCCCGTGGACCGCTTCGCCCCGCCGCCCGAGCCCCGCGCCCCCGACCCGGCCCCCGCGCGCCCGCCGCGCCGCGGCGGTCCGTTCACCGTCCTCGGCGTCGGGGTGCTCCTCGCGCCGGTCCTCACGCTGACGCCGGTGCTCCAGTACATGGGGTGGTTCCTCGGCTCGCTCTGCCACGAGACCGGCCACGTCGCCGCCGCGTGGGCCGTCGGCTGCCCCGCCTTCCCCGCCATCCGCCTCGACGGCCACGCGGCCGCCGTCCACCGCGAGCAGCAGCGCCTCCTCGTCGCCGCCGCGCTCCTCGCGCTGCTCGCGTTCGCGTGGGTCTCGCGCCGCCGCCCCGCGCGCCTCGCGCTCGCGCTCGTGCTGCTCGTCGTCTACCCGGTCGTCGCGCTCACCTCCGTCCGCGAGGGCCTCTTCCTCCTCGCGGGCCACCTCGGCGAGCTCACCTTCGCCACGCTCTTCGTCGTGCGCGGCCTCGACGGCGGCTTCACCGGCTCGTTCGCCGAACGCTGCGCCCACGCGGGCGTCGCCGCGTACCTCGTCGGCCGCAACGCGCACCTCGCCCTCGGCCTCCTCACCAGCGAGGCCGCGCGCGAGACCTACGGCGAGAGCGGCTCCTTCGGCCTCGTGAACGACCTCCTCCGCTTCTCGCGCGAGGTCCTCGGCACGTCCTCCCTCGCGCCGGGCGCGCTCACGGTGCTCGCCGCGTGCCTCGTGCCCGTCGTCGTCGCGATCCTGCGCGCGACCCGCCGCGACGACGCCTGACGCCACGGGACGCGACCCCTCTCCCGGGACCGCGAGGCCCGGTCGCCGGCCGCCGGGCCTCGCGGTCCCGGGAGCACGACCGCCCCCATCACGTTGACCTTCCACCGCGACTTCCGCGATCGGGATCGACCTGCCATCG
>JAEUHO010000460.1 GCA_016795345.1 Planctomycetia bacterium
CGGGACGACGGGGTCCTGCTCGCCGTGGACCGAGAGGACCGGCGGGTCGCCCGCGCCCACCCAGGTGAGCGGCGAGGCCGCCGCGAAGACCGGCGCGCCGCGGTCCTCGCTGCCGAGGAAGTCGAGGAGCAGGCCGGCGGAGCCCTTGCCGTAGCGCTGCCGGAGATGGGGCTCCGCGCCGCGCCACGCGCTCCACGCCGAGAGCTGGCTGGGCGCGCCGAACGCGACCGCCGCCGCCACCGCGCGCGACGTCTCGGCGTGGCCGCCCATGCCGTCGAAGCCGTCGCCGCGGCCGAGGAGGGCGACGAGGAGCGCGAGGTGGCCGCCCTCGCCCTCGCCCCAAGCCGCGATCCGCGCGGGGTCGATGCGCCAGCGCGCGGCCTCCGCGCGCAGGTACCGGACCGCGCAGGAGGCGTCCTCGACGGCGGCCGGGAAGCGGAAGCGCGGCGCGAGCCGGTACGACGCCGACGCCGCGACCCAGCCGCGGTCGGCCAGCGCGCGCGCGATCCCGTCGAGCTCGGTGCGCGAGCCCTGCTGCCATCCGCCGCCGTGCAGGAGGAGCACCGCGGGGAACGGACCGTCGCCGGCGGGGCGCGTGACGTCGAGGCGGAGGTCGTCGCCGCCCGCGCGGCCGTAGACGACGTCGCGTTCGACGGTCGCCGCGTTCGTCGCGGGCGGCACCGTCGGCGGCGCGTCCGCCGCCCGCGCGCCGCGCGGGGCGAGGCCGATCGTCGCCGCGGCGAGCGCGAGGCCGACGGCCGCGATGCGCCGCGCGCGGCCCGCCGCGGCCGCGAACCCGGGCGCGCGCCCGCCGAAGCCGCCGGACGACCGCCGGGGACACGATCGGCGGGGCGCCCATCGAGCGGGACGGGGCGGGCCGGGCGCACGCGACATCGTGACCATGGAAACGCCGGACGACGGCGCGCGCCACCGGGATCGCGGCGCGGGCGCGGCGGCCGCCGGGCCTCGCGTCCCCGGACCGGCGGGCCGTGCGTCCCGGCGTCCGCGGGGCGCGTCGCGTCGCCGGGTGGGGCGTGGCGCGACGCGACCGTCCGCGGGGTCGTCGGGTATGGTCGTCCCGCCCATGCGCACCCGGAACCTCACGCTCCTCCTCTCCGACGTGAAGGGGTACACCGAGCGGCAGTCGCGTTCGTCGCGGCAGGAGATCGAGGAGGCGGTCGTGCGCCACCGCACGCTGCTCCAGCCGATCTTCGAGGGGTTCGGCGGCCGGGTGGTCAAGACCATGGGGGACGCGTTCCTCGTCGCGTTCGAGAGCCCCACGGACGCGGTGCACGCCGCGGTGCAGGTGCAGAAGGCCCTCGACGCGGAGAACGCGCGCCTCGCGGACCCCGCGCGCGCGACCCACGTGCGCGTCGCGATCTCCACCGGCGAGGTCACGGAGGACGAGGGCGGCGACGTGTTCGGCGAGCCGGTGAACCTCGCGGCGCGGCTCGAGGGGATCGCCGAGGCGGGCACGATCTACCTGACCGAGACCACCTTCCTGTCCATGAACCGCAACGAGATCCCGACGCTCGAGGTCGGGCACCGCGTGTTCAAGGGGATCCCGACGGAGGTGAAGGTCTACCGGATCCTCGACGACTACGTGGCGCGCGCGCGGCTGCTCTCGCCCGGCGAGCTGCGCCACGCGGTGCGGCTCGCGGGCGCGACGGCCGCGCCGGCCGCGGCGTCGGCGCGGGGCCGCGGCCTCGTGCTCGCGCTCGCCGGCGCGTTGCTCGTGGTCGGCGGCGGGCTGGTCGCGCTCCTGGTCGCGCGGCGCGACCCGCCGGCCCCGGCCGCGCCGGCGGCGCCCCCCGACCTGCTCGCCGCCATGGCCGCCGCGGCCGCCAAGGACCCGGCCCGGATGGCGGCGCTGGGGATGCTGCTCAAGCAGAACGTGCTCGGGCTCGCGAAGGAGGGCAGCTGGGACGCGGCGCGCGACCTCGCGCGGAAGGCCCACGAGCTCGCGCCCGCGCTGCAGGGGCCGCGCGACCTCTGGATCGACATCAACCGGATGCAGCTCGAGGACGCGGTCGAGAAGGGGACCGCGGACGCGCTGGTGCGCGAGCAGCCCCCCGCGTGGTACGAGGCGCACGTGCTGGCGTTGCACGACCGGTTCTCGAACGTGCCGCGGTACCAGTGGCTGCGCGCGACGTGGTTCCTCGCCGCCGACCCGAACCGGCCCGAGACGGCGGACCTCGCGGACGCGGCCCTCAAGGCGAACGACGAGGCCCGCAAGAGCGAGGCGCTGCGCACGCTGCTCGTCGCCGCGGTCGCGGCCACGGTCGGCGACGCGCGGCTGCACGGGCGGTACCAGGACCTGCTCGAGCGCGTCGAGAAGCCCGGCGGGTCCGGTCCGGCGAAACCCGGCCCCGGCGGCGGGCGGCGCATGGCGCCCGGTCGGCGCGACCGGTGACGGCGCGGGCCCGCGCGGGCCCGACGATCCCTAGCCCGGCCCATGCACGAGGGGACGAGGTTGGGGCCGCGGCTGCGACCCGGGCGTATCGCAGGCCACCGGCGGGCACGAACGCATGCGCCACGGCGCGGAGGCTCCTCGGCGTGGTGCCAGAACACGGCCTCCCTTTCAGGCCCTGCGCCAGCTCGGGCCTTCATCCGCTCCGCGGACCGGTCGGCATGGTCGCCTCCGCGCCGCGCCCGGGTCGCATCCATCGGCCCCCACCGGCCGGCGGGCATCGTTCAGCCCCCGTC
>JAEUHO010000492.1 GCA_016795345.1 Planctomycetia bacterium
CCGTCGCCGCCGTCGGCGCCGGCGCCGACGAACCACCCCTGCCGCCACCCGAGGAAGCCCGCGGCGGCGAGGGCCACGAGGAGGATGAGGGGCGTCAGCGTGCGCATCGTCGTCGTCTCCGGTCGTGTGCGATCGTCCGCGGTCGGGCCCGCGCGCCGACCCCGCGGGGGCCGTGGCGGGTCCGAGGGGCGGGTCCCTCTGGGCCAGCGGGTCCCTCTGGGCCGGCGGGCCTCGCGGTCGCGGCTACCCGAGCGCCAGCATGCGCTGGAGCGGGGCGAGCGCGCGGCGGCGGACGTCCTCGGGCAGCTCGATGCGGGGCTCGAGGTCGCGCAGGGCGACGTAGAGCTTCTCGAGGGTGTTGAGGCGCATGTAGGGGCACGCGGCGCACGAGCAGCCGGAGTCGGGCGGCGCGCCGATCAACGTCGCGTCGGGCCGGGCCTTGCGCATGGCGTGCAGGATCCCCATCTCGGTCGCGACGATGAAGGCGCGCTTCGGGCTCTTCGTGACGTGGTCGAGGAGGGCGGTGGTGCTGCCGATGAAGTCCGCGAGGGCGAGGACGCTCGCCTCGCACTCGGGGTGCGCGATGATCTCGGCGTCGGGGTGTTTGGCGCGCTCCTGGAGGAGGCGGCGGGCGGTGAACTGCTCGTGGACGACGCAGAACCCCGGCCAGAGCACCATGGCGCGGCCGGTCTGCTGCTCGACCCAGCGGCCGAGGTGGCGGTCCGGCGCGAAGACGATGGGCTTGTCCTTCGGCAGCGACTTCACGACGCGGACGGCGTTGCTCGACGTGCAGATGATCGTCGAGAGGGCCTTCACCGCGGCGGAGCAGTTGATGTAGGAGACGACCTCGTGGCCGGGGTACTGCGCGAGCCACGCGGCGAAGGCGTCGGGCGGGCAGCGGTCGGCGAGCGAGCAGCCGGCGTCGAGGTCGGGCAGGACGACCGTCTTCGTCGGGTTGAGGATCTTGGCCGTCTCGGCCATGAAGTGGACGCCGCAGAACGCGATCACGTCGGCCTGCGTCTTCGCGGCCTGCTGGGACAGCCCGAGGCTGTCGCCGACGAAGTCCGCGAGGTCCTGGATCTCGCCGTCCTGGTAGTAGTGCGCCAGGATCACGGCGTTGCGCGCGCGCTTCAGGCGGCGGATCTCGGCCTCGAGGTCGAGGTTCGGGTCCACCGGCGCGCGGCGGGGGACGGGGGTCGTCGGGACAGCGGTCGGGGGCGCCATGGGGGGGCACGCTACCACCCGGCCCGGCCGACGGGGGCCGCCCGCCGGGGGGGTGCCGGGGGCTGCGGGCGGACCGCGCGGGGTCGCGTTGCGCTTCCGCCGCGGCGGGCCCCGGGGTACCCATGGGGGATGCCCTTCCGCACGATCACCGCTCGCGAGGCGGCGGACCTGCTCGCCGCGACGCCGGACGACGTCCTCCTCCTCGACTGCCGTCAGCCGGAGGAGCTGGCCCTCGCGAAGGTCGCGGGGTCCCTCGACATCCCCATGCGCGAGATCCCCGGCCGGCTGCCGGAGATCGACCGCGCCCGCGACGTGCTCGTCCTCTGCCACTCCGGCGTCCGCAGCCTGCAGGTCGCCGTCTTCCTCTCGCGGCAGGGCTACCCGCGCGTCGCCTCCATCGAGGGCGGCATCGACGCGTGGTCGGCGTCCGTCGACCCGTCCATCCCGACGTACTGACCGGCGTCCTGACCGACGTACTGACCGACGTACCGACCGGTCATCGGGGGAGCGCCTTCGCCTTCGCGACGAGGTCCGCGAACTCCGCGCGGTAGCCGCCCGGATCGAAGGCGAGGCCCGACGACGCCCACTCGGCGATCGCCTCCCAGGTGAGCTTCGCGGCGTACGGCGACCCGCGCAGCTTCATCCCGAAGCCCACCACCGACGCCGCGAACTGGAAGTCGCGCGACGCCTTCCCGTAGGAAGCGCCCCCGTCCACCAGGGGGAACTCCCGCTTCGTGCTGACCGTCCCGGCCGGCTCCTTCCACCGCACCTTCACCGTCAGCAGCTCCTTGGCGAGGTCGCCCTCCGGGGCCATGGGCCCGGCCGGCGCCGCGACCGGCGCGGGCTTCGCGCCGTACCGCAGCGGCTCCTCCGTGGTCGGCGCGACCGCGGCCGCGTCGGGCGCCCCGACGGGCACCACCTCGTACAGCGCCGTCACGCGGTGCCCGGCCCCGACCTCGCCCGCGTCCTTCGTGTCGTCGGCGAAGTCGCGGTCGGCGAGGCGACGGTTGTCGTAGCCGATGAGCCGGTACGACGCGACCGTCGCCGGGTTGAACTCGACCTGGAGCTTCACGTCCTTCGCGATGGTCACCAGCGTGCCGCTGGCCTCGTCCACGAGCACCTTGCGGGCCTCGCGGGTCGAGTCGATGTAGCCGTAGTTGCCGTTCCCCTTGTCCGCCAGCAGCTCGAGGGTCGCGTCCTTGAGGTTCCCCATGCCGAACCCGAGGCACGTGAGGAACACGCCCGACTTCGCCTTCGTCGTGATGAGCGCGTGCAGCGCCTCCTGGCTCGTCACGCCGACGTTGAAGTCGCCGTCCGTCGCGAGGACGACGCGGTTGACGCCGTCCTTCACGAAGCGCTGCGTCGCGATCTCGTACGCGAGCTCGATGCCGGCCGCGCCGTTCGTCGAGCCGCCGGGCCGCAGGTCGTCGATGACGCGCTGGATCTCGGCCTTCTGCTCGCACCACGTGGGGGGCAACGCGAGGCCCGACGCGCCGGCGTAGACGACGATGGCGACGGAGTCGCGTTCGTTGAGCTCCTCGAGCAGCATGCGCAGCGACGCCTGCACGAGCGGGAGCTTGTTGGGCGCGTTCATCGACCCCGAGACGTCCACGAGGAACACGAGGTTCATGGGCGGCCGGGCCTTGCGTTCCATGGCGCGGCCCTGGATCCCGACGCGGACGAGCCGGTGCGAGACCTCCCACGGGCACTCGGCGACCTCGAGGTGGACCGCGAACGGGTCCGTGCCCGACGGCGCGGGGTACTCGTAGGGGAAGTAATTGAGCAGCTCCTCGACGCGGACGGCGTCGGCCGGGGGCCGCTGGCCCGCGGTCAGCATCCGGCGCACGTTGGCGTACGACGCGGTGTCCACGTCGATCGAGAACGTCGAGAGGCGCGCGTCCGCGACGCGGAGGAAGGGGGACTCTTCGACCAGGACGTACGCCTCGCCGCCCGCGCTCTCGGGCTCGGTCACGAGGGCCCATCCGTCGCCGACCTTCTCCCAGTGCGTGCGCGGAGCGGCGACGTCGGTGCACTCTTCGACGGTGTCGTGCGCCACCGGCCCGGCCGGCGCGGGGCCTCCGGCCGGTGCGCCGTTGCCGGCGCGAGCCGGGAAGGCGCCACGCGCGGCGACGATCTTGACGGCCTCGCCGGAGCGGCCGGGCACGACGTTCACCCGGGACGGATCGATCTTGAAGCCCCGGTACTCGAAGATCTCGGCGGCGGGCGCGGACGCAGGCTGGTTCTCGCGGGAGCGCCGGAGGACTTCGGCCAGTCGCGGATCCAGTGACTGTGAGGCGTCGCCCAGATTCAGCTCGAGGAGATTCTGGATCCGTGCCGCATCGAGTGCCTGCTGCGCGGCCGCCGCTTCGGCCTGAAGCTTCGACGTCGTGTCGGCGAGATCCTGCTGGATCTTCGCCAGTTGCTTCTGCAGTCCCGGCGTCGCGGCGTCGGTCGACGACATTTGGGCGGCGCGAGTGGCGGCTGCGTGGGCCGCGCGGAGCGAGTCGTACCTTGCCCTCAACTCGGAGGCGTTGGGGCCGCCGGCCATGTACCCGCCGACGATCGCGCCGTCCGCGCCGGATCGCGGCGCGGCGCTCAGGGTCACGGCGCGCCGCTCGACCGTCGTCGCGCGCAGGCCGATCGCCAGGAGGACCACGGCGGCGGCGCTGGAGCCGAGCATGAAGGGCGTCCAGCGACGGAGGCGAGCGGGCCTCGCGGTCCCGCGCAGGAGGATCGCCTGCCGTTGGAGCGCGGTGAGGGAGGCGCCGTCGCGCGGGAGCGCCGCGGAGAGCGTCGCGGCGGCGGCGCGGGTCTCGTCGACGAGGGCGCGGAGCGCGAGGTCGGCGGCGAGCGCGGCCTCGACGGCGGCGCGGTCGGCGGCGTCGAGCGCGTCGAGGGCGTAGGCGGTGAGCCGCGGGTCGTCGGGGCCCATGGGTCCGCTGGGGCCCATGGGGCCGATGGGGCCGATCGGGGGCTGCGCGTGGGGGGCGGGGCGGTTCATCGGGAGGCTCCGTGGGAGGCCGCTCGGGGCGCGGAGGCAGGGGCGACGGATGGCGGGGCGGACGGCGGGGCGGACGTCGGCGCGTGCGACGCCGGCTCGGCGAGCCGGGCGCGCAGGGCCTTCATCCCCTCGTGGATCCGGACGCCGACGTGGCTCACCGAGAGGCCCGTGACCAACGCGATGTCCGCGTAGGAGAGGCCGTGGGAGAGCCGCAGACGGAGGACCTCCTGGTGACCGGCGGAGAGGCGGCCGAGCGCTTCGAGGGCGTGGCGGGCGTCGTCGCGCATGGCGAGCGTCTCCGGGCCGGTGGGGGCGTCGTCGCGCGCGGGGTGCCCGTCGAGGGCGTCCGCGTTGGACCTGGCCGCCACCTTGCCGCGTCGCAGGTGGTCCACCGCCCGATGTCGGGTGACGGTGTAGAGCCAGCGGGCGAGGACGGGTTCGACGTCGGTGCGCGAGGCCCGCAGGAGGCGCAGGAACACGTCCTGCACCACGTCGCGGGCCGCGTGGACGTCGCCGACGAGGTGGGTCGCGTAGGCGATCAGGGGGCGCTCGAACTGGTCGAGCGCTCCTTGCAGCCAGGCGGTCCGGTCCTCGGCGGTCATCGTCACCCTCGCTGGGCTCACCCCGATGACGCGCGAGCCGGGGCCCGTCTTACCCGCAATCCGGAACGACGGGGTCGGAGCCCTTTGTTCCAGCATCCCCCCGGTGGCGGGAACTTGGGGGAGGGCGGCGGGTCGAAGGGAGGATGGGGGCCGCCGGCCCCCCGGGAGACCCGCATGCGCCGCCTCGCCGCCGCCACGATCGCGCTCGCCGCCGTCCTGCCCGCCGCGCTGCCGCCGAGCCCGGCCGCCGCCGAGGGGGAGCCGCCCACGATCGGCGCGCCCGCCAAGGCCGCCGCCGCCGGCGTCAACGCCTTCACCGCCGACGTGCTGCGCACCGCCGCGGCGTCCGGCGGGAACACGTTCCTCTCGCCGTACTCGATCTCCACCGCCGTCGCCATGGCACGCGCCGGCGCCAAGGGCGCGACCGCCGCCGAGATCGACGCCGCCCTGCACCTCCCGGCCGACGCGCCCGCCGCCTTCCGGCAGCTCGTCGCCGCCCTCGCCTCCGTCCCGCTCGTGAACGAGTGGAAGGACGGCGCGCGCACGCAGGTGCCCGCCTACGCCCTCTCCGTCGCCAACGGGCTCTTCGCGCAGCGCGGCTGGGCCTTCGCGCCCGCCTTCGGCGCCACGCTCCGCGACGACTACGCCGCCGAGTTCCGCGACGTCGACTTCAAGGACGGCCCCGGCACGCGCAAGCTCATCAACGACTGGGTCGCCGCCAAGACCAAGGACCGCATCCAGGACATCGTCCCGCCCGGCCTGCCGCTGCCCGACACCCGCCTCGCGCTCGCCAACGCCATCCACTTCAAGGCGCAGTGGGCCGAGCCCTTCCAGGAGCGCGCGACGCAGGACAAGCCCTTCAACGTCGCGCCGGGCACCGTCGTCACCGCCCGCCTCATGGCCCGCACCGGCGGCCTCGCCTACGCCGAGACCGACGACGCGCGCCTCGTCGAGCTCCCGTACCAGGGCGGCGCGACCTCCATGGTCGTCGTCCTCCCCAAGGCCGACGACGGCCTCGACGCCGTCGTGAAGGCCCTCACGCCCGCCCGCCTCGACGCCGCCCTCGCGGGGCTCGCGCACCGCCGCGTCGCGCTCCAGCTCCCGAAGTTCTCCTTCACCACCTCCCTCGACGCGACCTCCCTCCTCCGCACCCTCGGCGTCCGCGCCGCGTTCGCCGCCGACGCCGCCGACTTCACCGGCATCACCACCGAGGAGCCCCTCTTCATCGGCACCGTCCTCCACAAGGCCTTCGTCGCGGTGGACGAGGCCGGCACCGAGGCGGCCGCCGCCACCGTCGTCATGATGCGCGCCGGCTCCGCCATGCGCCCCGACGAGCCCACGCCGTTCGTCGTGGACCACCCGTTCCTCTTCCTCATCCGCCACCGCGGGACCGGCGCGGTCCTGTTCGCGGGCCGCGTCGTCGATCCCACGAAGCCCTGACCCGGGCCGCGGACGGCCCCCTCGGGACCGCGAGGCCCGGCCGGTTCCCCGCCCGACGGCCGGGCGCCGGCGCCCCGCCCGCGGGTAGGCTCCCCGGGACGGACGGAGCCGCTCGCGGGCTGACATCCGCACCGGA
>JAEUHO010000507.1 GCA_016795345.1 Planctomycetia bacterium
GCCGGCGGCGCGGGGATGGGCCCGGCCGCGGCGAGCGCCGCGGTCAGCGTCCCCGGCGTCAGGCCGCAGAGCAGCTCGAGCCGGTGGACGGCGGTGCCCGCGGCCGCCTGCGCGACCGGGATCGCCGCCTCCGTCGTGGCCCGCTGCAGCGTCGCGCGCGCGACGTCGAGGCCCGACGACAGCCCGCTGTCGCGCCGCGTCTTCACGAGCGCCTCGGTCTCGCGCTCGAGCTGGGCCGAGGCCTGCAGCACCACCTCGAGCTGCTGCGCGCCGCGCACCGCGACGTAGGCCGCGCCGAGCTCCCCGAGCAGCGCGACGAGGACCGCGTCCTCCTCGAGCGCCGCGACCTCCGCCTCCGCGTCCGCGGCCTCGACGGCCCGCCGCTTGCCGCCGAAGAGGTCGAGCTCCCAGGCGAGGTCGAACCCGAACGAGGGGATCGCCGACGTCGAGCCCGCGCTGCCGCCCGAGGCGGCCCCGTTGCGCCGCCGGAGCGCGTCCGCGGCGAGGTCGAGCGACGGCACCCGCGCCCCTTCCGCGACCACGCGCGCCATCCGCGCCTCGATCACCCGCTCGCGCGCGACCGCGAGGTCGCGGTTCCCGGCGACGGCCCGCGCCACGAGGTCCGACAGCGTCGGGTCGCGCAGCTCCTGCCACCAGGGCACGACCGGCCCCGCGACCGTCCGCACGCCCGCGGCCTCCGCGCGGCCCGTCTCGGACCAGGCGGTCGGCGCCGGCAGCTCGGGCCGACGGTAGTCCGGCCCGACGGCGCGACAGCCGGCGCACGCGGCGAGGGCGGCCAGCGCGCCCAGCGTCCCGCGCACCCGCGACCGGCGGCGGGACGGCGGGGGGCGGCGGTCGGTCGGCATCCGGGCTCCTCGGCGGCTCTGGCCATCGTCGTCGCGGCGGCGGCCGCGTCCACGATCGGGTCCACCCGCGGCGCGGGGGAGCTCCACCGCGGATGCGGCGCGCGGATCTCACCATGCCGCGCAGGCCCCCGACGGGCGAACGTCCGCGTGCCGCGACGGAGGTCCCGGGCCGCGCTCGCGCCGCGCCCGTGCACGCCGGGCTGTCCTCGATCGACCCGCCGCGGGATCCTCTGGGCATGGACCCGCGTCCGCCCGCCACGTCACACCCGGAGGCCGTGCCGCCCGATGCGCTCGTCGCGCACGCCGGGTTCGTGCGCGGGCTCGCGTACGCGATCCTCCGCGACGACGCCGACGCCGACGACGCCACGCAGGAGGCGCTGGTGGTGGGGCTCGCGTCGGGCCCGCGCGACCCGGCGGCGGCGCGCGGTTGGCTGGCAGCGGTCGTCCGCAACGTGGCGTACCGGTTCCGCCGACGCGAGGCCCGCTCCGAGACCCGCGAACGCCGGGCCTCGCGTGCCGAGGCCGCGAGCGCCACCGTGGACCTCGTCGCCCGCGAGGAGACGCTGCGGTCGGTCGTGGACGCGGTGGGGGCGCTCGACCCCGCGTCGCGCGAGGTCGTCCTGCTGCGGCACTACGAAGACCTGCCGCCGCGCGCGATCGCGGCGCGGCTCGGGCTGCCGGTCGAGACGGTGAAGAAGCGGCTCGCGCGCGCGCACGCGACGTTGCGGGCGCGGCGCGACGCGGGCGAGGGGGCGTCGCGTCGTCGGCGTGCGCTCGCGGCGTTCGCGGGCCTGCCGCTCGGCTCGCGCGAGGGGACCGCGGCCGTGGCCGCGGGGGGAGGCGTGGCGATGGCGTCGGGGACGAAGGCGGCCGCCCTGGCGGCGGCCGCGATGCTGGTGGTGGGGGGAAGCGTGTGGGTCGTCGCGGCGCGCGACGGAGGGGGCGGCGCGGATCCGAAGGCGCCGTCGGCCCTCGGCGACGGCGGGACGATCGCGGACGCGGGGTCACCGGCGCCGGTCGAGGTCCCGCTCGCCGCATCGGTACGCGAGCCCCGGTCGCCCGCGCGGGCAGCCGTCGCCGCGAAGCCCCGGACGCTGCCGAAGGGATGGTCGCGGCACACGTGGGGCACGTTGTCGTTCGCGCTGCCGGACACGTGGGACACCGACAAGGGACACAACCGCGAGATGCAGACGTGGAGCGCCCCGGGCGCCGACGGGCAGCGGGTCGCGGGCGTCGGGTTGGTGCGCGGCACCGCGGCCGCCGCGCTGCGCGCCCAACTCCCCGCGGAGCGGACCACGCGGCCCCTCGTCGTAATGGGGGAGGCGGCGACCTGGACCGAGGTGACGAATGGCGAGAACGTGGCGGTGATCGTGTCCTTCGACGCGCCGACGCCGACGACGCCCGGGGTCCACTTCATCGCGCAGGCCCCGGCCGCCCTCTGGAAGGACCACGCGCGCGTGTTCGAGGAGGTGCTGTCGTGGCTCGAACTCGCGCCGACGCCGCCGGGGCCCGCGCCGACGAGCGACGGCGAACCCGACGACCTCCTGGTCGCGTCATGGGGCGGGATCGTGCTCGGCGATCGCGTCGAAGGGCGGGTGGTGCGCGGGACGCGAGGCCTCCCCGGCGCG
>JAEUHO010000515.1 GCA_016795345.1 Planctomycetia bacterium
GACGGCCACGAGGCCGCCGCGCTCGAGGCCGCGGGCTTCACGCTGCGGCCCCCGGGACGCCATCCGGGCCAGGGCACCGCGAACCGCTGCGTCGCCTTCCCCGACACCTACCTCGAGCTGATCCACCTCGTCGCGCGCCCAGAGGCCGAGGCCAACGAGCTGCGCCTCGACCGCCGGTCGGACTTCGCCGTCACCGGCCACTGCCCGTTCGGCATCGGGCTCCGCGCCGTCGTCCCCGACGACGAACGCGCGCCGTTCCACGCGTACCGCCCGCCGTGGGGCACGCCGGACTACCCGCCCATGCTCCTCCACCGCACGTGCCTCGAGCACCCCGGCCTGCCGATCGTCTTCGTGTCGCAGCCGCCGCACGGCACCACCGTCGACGGCATGCGCCCGGGCGCGTGGCGAAGCCTCACGCCGGCCGCCCTGACGCACCGCTCCGGCGCCACCGGCATCGCCACCGTCGAGCTCACCGTCCCGGACGCGCGCGGCTGGCCGATCGTCCCGCCGCCGCCCCGGGTGACCCTCCGCGCGGGGCCGCGGTTCCACCTGACCGTGCGGCTCGCCGGCGCGATGCGCGTCCCCGTCGACATCACGCCCTGGTGCACCCTCGCCCCGGCGTGAGCACCCGGGGCCGCGGGACCGCGAGGCCCGCTCGCCTTCGGCTCCCCCGCGCGGCGTCGGCGTCCGGCGCCCCGGGTCCCGTCAGCGCGCCGTGGCCCGCGTCTCGTACGCCTTCTTGAAGCGCACGGCCTTCGACTGCCCCTCGGCCGCGGCGACCGCCCCGAACGACAACGTGCCCTTCGACGTCGTCGAGACCGGCAGCGGGCGCCCCGCCTCGAGCACGGCCTCCAACGTCCCCGTGCCCTCGATCGCGGTGAGCGCGACGCCCGCCTTCGCGGGACCTTCCCCGGCCTCCATGCGCTGGGGCGGCGAGGCGTAACGCACGTCCCCCACGATCGTCGCGCGGTCGCCGTCGCGCGCGACCAGCCGGCACGTCAGCGTCTGCTGGTAGCGGACGCCCGCGACCTCGAGGAGCTGCGTCGCGTCCCACTCGGCGCCGACGCCGACCGGCTCCGCGGGCAGCGGCAGGCTCAGCATCCGCACGGTCTCCGCGAGCGCCATCCCCATCGCGGCCGCCGCGGGCGACGAACCCTCGTACCGCATCGCCACGTCCGTGGCCACGCCGCGGGACGTGAGGACCGACGTGCCGACGCCGCGGCCCAGCGCGTCGAAGATCCGCTGCGCCTCCGCGGCCTCCTCGCCGCCCTCGGTGGCGGCCCGCGGGACCTCGATCGTCCACGCGAGCGTCGCGCCCGCGGGCCCCACGCGCTCGACGGTCGCCGCCACGTCCTGCGTGAACCGCTGCGTGCTCGTCCGCTCCGGGACGCCCTCGACGGCCTGCGTCATGGTCTGGAGCAGGTCCATCGCAAGGACGGCCCGGCTGCCGGCGGGCGGCGCGAGCCTCAGCGCGGCGCGGGGCTCGGCGCCGGCGGACGCGAGGCGGAGCAGGACGCCGGGCGCTTGGTCGGGTTCGCGGTCGGGCGCGGCGGCCGTCGGCGGCGCGGCCGGCGCAGGGTCGCGCGAACGCAGGCCCAGGTACGCGAGGCCCGCCGCGGCCGCGAGCCCGACGACGGCGAACGTGCCCACGAACGCCGTGGAGCGCCGCGGGGCGGGGACGAACGCCTGGGTCGGCGCCGACGCGAGGCCCGCGCGGAACGCCTCGACGAAGGCCACGCACCACGGGAACCGCGCCGCCGGGTCGGTGGAGAGCGCGCGCGCGAGCGCCGCCGCGCACGCCTCGGGCAGCGCGGGGCACTTCTCGCGCGCCGAGGGCGCCGTGCCCCGGGCCTTGCGTACCACGACCTCGACCGCCGACCCGCGCCCGAACGGCGGCTCGCCGACGAGCGCCTCGTACACCGTGGAGGCGAGCGCGTACTGGTCCGCGGACGGGCCCGTGGGCTGCCCGAGGGCCTGCTCGGGCGCCATGTAGACCGGCGAGCCGACGCCGGTGCCGGCCTCGGTCAGCTCGGGGCCGTCGGGGTCGGCCTCGAGGGCCTTCACGACGCCGAAGTCCGAGAGGAACACGTGGCCCTGCTCGTCGAAGAGGATGTTGCCGGGCTTCACGTCGCGGTGGACGACGCCCTGCCCGTGGACGTAGTCGAGGGTCTCGGCGACGCGCTGCAGCCACGGCACGACCTGCTCGGGCGACGACGTGCCGCGGGCCAGGCGGTCCTCGAGGGAGCCGCCGCCGAGGTACTGCAGCACGAAGAACGGCACCTCGTCCTCCTCGCCCTGCGCGAGGATGCGGACGATGCTCGGGTGCTCGAGGCGGACGAGCTCGGTGATCTCGCGGCGGAAGCGCGCGCGGAAGCCCGGCTCGGCCAGGAAGCGGACGTGGGGCACCTTCACCACGACCCGCCGGCCGAGGTTCTGGTCCTGGGCGAGGTAGACCGCGCCCATGCCGCCCTCGGCGAGGCGACGGTCCACGCGGTACGTGCCGAGGAGCGTGCGCCCCTGGAAGTCCACGTGGAACCGGGAGGGCACGTCGGGGGCCGGCGGCGCGCCGTCGGCGGGATGGTCGGGGGCGGTCACGCCCGCGAGGCTACCCTGCCGGCGGTGCGGCCCGCGAGCCCCGCGCCGCGCGTCGCGGGCGGACCGACCGGCGCGGGGTCAGTTCGCGCGCGGCGCGCCGACCACGGGCGCCAGCAGCCGCAACGCGACGTCGAGGGCGGCCGCGCGGCGGCGCGCGTCGAGGTCCGGGCGCGCGCGCAGCACGGCGACGGCGGCCTCGGGGGTCGCCGCGTCGTGGATCACGGCCTCGACGAGGTCCTCGACGGCGGCCTCGAGGGCCAGCGCCTCGTCGGCGACGGCCACGCGCGCGCGGAGCGGCGTGATGCACCAGAGGCGGGCGGTGTTGTCGCCGCTCGCCGACGCGATGGTCGAGCCGTCGGGCGAGAACGCCAGCGCGAACACGTAGGCCTTGTGGCCGCGCAGCACGAGCAGCTCGTCGCCGGTCGCCGAGTCGTGGACGCGGATGGTGCCGTCGTCGCCGCCGGTCGCGACGCGCGTCCCGTCGGGCGAGAACGCGACCGCATAGACGCGGCCGACGTGGCCGCGCAGCGTGGCGCGGGTGAGGCCGGTCGAGGCCTCGGCGATCCGCCCGAGGCCGTCGTCGCTCGCGCTGGCGACCAGCGTGCCGTCGGCGGAGATGGCCACCGAGCCCGGGGCGCGCCGGTGCGGCTCGAACGTCGCCGACGGGACCGCCGCGCCGATCGCGCGCAGGTCCCAACCGCCGTCGTTGAAGCCCGCGAGGACGCGATCGCCGTGGACGGCCACGCTGTGGGTGACCCGCCCCTTCCCGACGACGCCCGGGCGCTTGACGAGCGTCACGGCGTCACGGACGCACAAGCCGCCGGTCGGGTCGCTCGGCGTCAGGAGCGCCGAGCCGTCGGGGGTGAACGCGAGCCCGCCCTCCATCCGGTCGGCGCCGTCGTCCACGAGGGCCGTGCGGCGGCCCGTGTCGGCGTCGTAGCGCGCCAGGTGGTGCGGCCGCCCGAGCGTGACGATCGACCGGCCGTCCGGCGACCACGCGACGGACTTCACGGCGCCGGTCGTCTCGAGGACGGCCAACGTCCGGCAGGTGGCGACGCTCCAGACCCGGACGGCCCCGTCCCACCCCGCGGTGGCGAGCCGCCGCCCGTCCGGCGAGAACGCGACGTCGTACAGGTACGGGTGGCGGTTGCCCTCCGCGAGCGACCGGTGCCCGCGCAGGACGTCGAGATCGGTGTCCGGCTCCGAGGGCCACGCGTGCAGGCCCCGCGCGTCCACCACCTCGAGGTCGCCGCCCGGGCGCACGCGGACCTGCGCGTGCGGCTCGACCTCGGGGGCCTGAAGGGCCCGCACCAGCCGGCCGTCGGCGACGTCGAACAGGCGGAGGATGCGCTCCGCCGACCACGTCGCGATCCGCTTGCCGTCGTCGCTCCACGCCGCCGAGCTGGCGCCCTGCTGGTGCAGGAAGAGCTCGCGACGGGTGCCGGTGGCGAGGTCCGCGACGATGGCACGGCGGTCCTCGCCCCACGAGACCACGCGGCGCGCCTCCGGGTCGAGCTCGACGCCGAGCGGCACGTGGTCGTGCTCCGCGACGACGCGCGCGGCGGCCCCGTCCGCGCCGGGCTGCATCAGCAGGATCGCGCCGTGGGCGGCGGCGCCGACCACCCGTCGCCCGGCGTCGTCCACGGCGATCCCGAGCCACGTCCAGTCGTCGGGCCCCGCGAGGAACGTCGCCGCCTTCGTCTCGAGGTCGAGCACGCGGACGCGGGGGGCCGCCATGCGCCGGCTCTCGACGAGGTACCGGCCGTTGCGCGACACGTCGAGGGCGTCGCACTCGCCGGCGAACGTGCCGCCCTTCACGAGCGGCTCCGCCGCGCCGGTGACGACGTCCACGCGCTCGAGCGTCCCGTCCGTGCGGGCCACGACGAGGTGCCGGCCGTCGGCGAGGAAGACCCCGCGCTCGACGGCGGACGCGCCGTCCACGCGCGCGACGATCGCGCCCGTGTCGGCGTCGACGACGATCGCGCCGCCGTCCGCCGTGCCGCCGGCGACGCGCGGCGTGCGGCTCGCGACCGCGCGCCAGCGCACGAGCGGCTGCGCGAACCGGACCACGCGCGCGGCGCGGTCGATGTTGGCGTCGAGGTGGCGCCACTCCCAGCCCCGCAGCGCCGGCGGCGCCCGGTCGAGGGCCGCGCGGGTGCCGAACACGTCGCCGGCCGCGAGGCCCTGCGCCGCGGCCCCCACCTGCGCGCGGTACGCCTCGCGGCGCACGTCCTCCGCCTCGCGGTCGGCCCGGCGTCGCTGCGCGTCGGACTCGAGCGCGAACCGCAGCGAGACGACGAGGCCGCCCACGAGCGCGAGCAGCGTCGCCAGCGCGCCGCCGACGAGGGCCCGGTGGCGGCGCACGAACGACCGCAGCAGGTACGCCTTCGTCGGCGCCCGGGCGACGACGGGCTGCGACGCGAGGAAGCGGCGGAGGTCGTCGGCGAACGCCTGCGCCGTCGCGTACCGCCGGTCGCGCTCCGGCTCGAGGGCCTTCGCGATCACGAGCGACAGGTCGGCCGGCATGCCGTCCACGACGTCGCGGAGCGCGGGCGCGGGCGCCCGGAGCGCCTCGGCCCACGCGGGCAGCGACTTCCACTGCGGGTCCCGCGGCAGCCGGCCCGCCAGCAGCTCGAACCCCAGGGTCCCGAGCGCGTGGACGTCGGTCCGCGTGTCCACGTGGCCGGCCACGCCCTCCACCTGCTCCACGCTCATGTAGGCGAGGGTGCCCACGAGGTCGCCGTCGCGCGTGTGCAACGTCCCGACCGCGGGCGCCTCGCCCAGCGTCCGCGCGACGCCGAAGTCGACGACCTTCGGCAGCCCGGCGTCGGTGACGAGCACGTTCGACGGCTTCAGGTCGCGGTGGACCACGCCGCACGCGTGCGCGTGGCCGACCGCGTCGGCCACGGTCGCCAGCAGCGCGACACGCTCGCGCAGCGCCGAACCGCGGGCGCGGCACCACGCGTCGATCGGCGTGCCCTGCACCAGCTCCATCGCGATCCACGGCACGTCGCCGTGCACCGACGACCCCGCGTGGACCGCGTGCACCTGCGCCACCGACGGGTGCTGCAGCCGCGCGAGCACCTCGGCCTCGTGCGCGATGCGCTGCCGCAGGCGCTCGTCGCCCGCGGGCGAGCGGAACACCTTCAGCGCCACGGTGCGCCGCGGGCTCAGCTGCTCGGCCTCGTAGACCGCGCCCGCGCCGCCGACGCCGATCAGCCGCCGGATCCGGAACCCGGGGATCGCGTCGGCCGCCAGCTCCGTCGGCACGCCGCTGCCGACCACGGCGGCCGCGGGCGCCGCGTGCCCGAGCGACGGGTGCGCCTCGTGGGCGAGCAGCGCCGCCACCTCCGCGTGCAGCGTCCAGTCCTCGCCGCACTCGCGGTCGAGCGCGGCGCGCCGGTCGCCGCCGTCGAGCCGACGCACGCGGTCGTAGACGGCCCGTGCGCGGGTCGTCCAGACGGAGGGCGTGGCGTGGGGCTCGGCGCGCGGAGTCACGGGGAGCCCTATCGGCCGACCCGTGGGTCGCCGTGGAGCCCCCCGGGTCCGGGGACGCGGTCGGGTGCGCCGGCACGCGAGGCCCGGCCGGCGCCGCCCGTCCGCCGCCCGTCAGCCGCCCTGGAACAGCGCGAACGTCGCGCCGGTCGGGTCGCCGAGCACCGCGAACCGGCCGATCCCGGGGATGTCCATGCCCGCGACGTCCACGCGGGCGCCGAGCTCACGGGCACGCGCGACCGTCGCGTCGACGTCGTCCACGCGGAGGTACGACAGCCAGTTCGGCGGGCAGACGGGCTGCCCGTTCCCCTGCGGGATCGCCATGCAACCGGCCACCTGCTCGCCGCCCTTCATGAACAGCGTGTAGGGCCCGGTCGGCATCTGCAGGTCCTGCGCCGACCACCCGAGCAGCGACGTGTAGAACGCCTTCGCCGCCGCCACGTCGTTCGTCATCACCTCGTGCCAGGCCCACGCCGGGGGCGGCGCGGCCGGGGCGGCCGGCTTCGAGGCCTTGGCCGCCTTCGGCTTCGCCTTCGCCGCCGGCTTCGCGCCCGCCTTGCCCTTCGCGGCCGGCTTCGCCGCCGCCTTGCCCTTCGCCTTCGCCTTCGCCTTCACCGTCGCCTTCTTCGCCATGACGCGCTCCTTGGGGGGGGCGGGCATCGTAGGCCGCGGCCGGCGCCGTGTGTCACGGACGACGATCGGCGACCGGGCCTCGCGTACCCGCGCCCCCGAGCCTCCCCCAGCCGACCGGACCGGGCGATGAAGAATCCATGAAGCCGGGGGTCCCTGGCGTAGGATCCCGGCCTTCGTCCCCCCCGGAGCCCCCCCATGTCGCCCGTCCGCGCGGCTTTCGTGGCCGCCCTCTCCTTCGTCGTCGCCGGCGCCCTCGCCGGCACCGCGTTCGCGGCCCCCGAGTCGGCGCCGTTCCTTCCCGGCGAGAAGCCCGATGCGGGCCGGGCCTCGGCCCACCTCGCCGGCGGCGCCGACTGCGGCCCCTGCATCGAGAAGTGCGATCCCGACGTCATGGTGCCGTGCGAGCGCGCCTGGAAGCTCAAGGCCGGCCTCGCGTTGAGCAGCACCTCGGGCAACACCGACACGTTCAGCCTCGTCGGCGACGTGCTCCTCACGCGCATCGCGAAGCCGTGGACGTTCAAGGTGGGCGGCGCGTTCGTCTACCAGGAGAACGAGGGCGACACGACCGCCGAGCGCTACGCCGGGCTGCTCCGCGTCGAGCGCGACCTCGACCAGTGGACGTACGCGTTCGCGCAGCTGACGTACGACAAGGACGAGCCCGCGGGCCTCGACTACCGCTGGACGCCGACGGCCGGCGTCGGCCGCGTGTTGTGGCGCGCCCCGGACCAGGAGCTCAAGGCCGAGGTCGGCGGCGGCATGACGATCGAGAAGCGCCTCGGCCTCGAGGAGACGCAGGACCCGTCGGGCTACTTCGGCGTCCACTACTGGAAGTCGTGGGAGGACAAGCGGAAGTTCACCGCCGACCTCGACTTCACGCCGAACTTCGGCGACTTCGACCTCTCGCTCACGCGCCTCGCCCTCGCCTACTCGTGGCCGGTCGCGAAGGGCCTCAGCATCGTCGCGGGCGCGCGCTTCGACTACGTGATCGAGCCGCCGGACGACCGCGAGTCGCTCGACACGCTGCTCATCCTCGGCGTCACCTACGAGATGTGACCCGCGGCCCCGTCGCGACGCACGCGAGGCCCGGCCGGTCGCGGGACCGGCCGGGCCCCTTCGTTCCCGGGGCCGTCACTCCGCGGCGCGCGCGGCGCCCGCCGGGCGCACCGCGAGGTACGGCGGCGGCCACGGCAGGTTCGCGACGCCGTAGGTCGTGGCCGCCCGCATCGTGAGGTGCGGGTCGAGCAGGTGCGGCCGCGCCAGCGCGCACAGGTCGGCGCGGCCCGCCGCGAGGATCGTGTTGACGTGGTCGGCGCCCTGGACGCCGCCGACGGTCATCACGCGCAAGCCGGTCGCGTGGCGGATGCGGTCGGCGAACGGCACCTGGTACATGCGGCCGTACCGCGGCCGGCTCTCGAGGGCGTTGCCGCCCGACGAGACGTCCACGACGTCGCAGCCGTGGGCCGCGAGCGCGCGCGCGATCTCGACCGCCTCCTGCTCGGTCGTGCCGGAGCCGTCGGGCATCCAGTCCGACGCGGAGATGCGGACGAACAGCGGCTTGTCGGCCGGCCACACCGCGCGGACCGCCGTCAGCACCTCGAGCGGGAACCGCAGCCGGTTCTCGAGCGACCCGCCCCAGTCGTCGGTGCGCCGGTTCGAGAGCGGCGACAGGAACGACGACAGCAGGTAGCCGTGCGCCATGTGGAGCTCGACGACGTCGAAGCCGGCGCGGTGCGCGCGGTCCGTCGCGGCGGCGAACTGCGTCACGACGCGGTCCATGTCGGCGCGGTCCATGGCCTTCGGGACGGGCCCGTCGGGCAGGAACGGGACCGCCGACGGCGCGAGGAGCGGCCACCGCTCGGCGGGCGGGAGCGGGCGGTCGCCCTCCCACGGGAGCGCGCATGCGCCCTTGCGGCCCGCGTGGGCCAGCTGGACGCCGACCTTCCCCGCGCCGTGCGCGTGCGCGAACGCGACGATCCGCGCCCACGCCTCGGTCTGCGCCTCGTCCCACATCCCCGTGCAGCCCCGCGTGATGCGGCCCTCGGGGGCGACGTCGGTCATCTCGGCGAGCACGAGGCCCGCGCCGCCGACGGCGAGGCCGCCGAGGTGCACGAGGTGCCAGTCGCCCGGCACGCCGTCGCGCGCCATGTACTGGCACATGGGCGACACGACCACGCGGTTCGGGAGCGTCACGCCGCGCAGCGTGAGCGGCGCGAACATCGGCGGCGTCGACGACGCGACCGCGGGCGGCGCCACGGCCGGGGATGCCACGGTGCCGGCCCAGAACGTCGCGTTGGCCCGGGCGACGAGGGCGGGGTCGCGCTTCGCGAGGTTGTCGTAGGTGATGCGCTTGCTGCGCGTCATCAGGTTGAACGTGAACTGCACCGGGTCCTGCCGCGACCAGCGCTCGACCTCCTCGAACCAGGTCTGGCTGGTCTTGGCGACGCTCTGCAGCCGCTCGACGTCGGGGCGGCGCGCGGCCTCGTACGCGGCGAGCACCTTCGGGACGTCCGCGGTGCCGTGGGTCGCGAACGCGTCGGCCAGCGCGATCGCGTCCTCCATGGCGAGCTTGGTGCCCGAGCCGATGGAGAAGTGCGCCGTGTGGACCGCGTCGCCGAGCAGCACGACGTTGCCGTCGGACCACCGCTCGCAGCGGATCTCGGGGAACACGCGCCAGACGGAGCGGTTCGTCAGCAGGCGGTGGCCGTCGAGGTGCTCGGCGAACAGCTTCCCGACGTAGGCGACCGTCTCGGCCTCGGTGGCGCGGTCGAGGCCCGCCCGCTTCCACGTCTCCTCGCGGCACTCGACGATCCACGTCGAGAGGTTGGGCTCGAACGGGTACGCGTGGACCGCGAACAGCCCGTGCTCGTTGGCCTTGAAGACGAACGTGAACGCCGTCAGGGGCTTCGTCGTGCCGAGCCACGCGAACCGGCACCGGCCCGAGACGATCGTCGGCCGGAAGCGGTCCACGCGGGCGGCGCGGACCGCGCTGTGGACGCCGTCGGCCGCCACGACGAGGTCGGCCGAGAGGTGCGGCGCGAGGTCCGCGACCTCCTCCTGGAAGCGCAGCGTGACGCCGAGGTCGCGGCAGCGGTCGTGGAAGATCTGGAGGAGGCGCTTGCGGGAGAGCCCGCAGAAGCCGTGGCCCGTGCTGCGCACCATGGTCCCGCCGACCCAGGTGTCGATGTCGCCCCAGTAGGCGAACGCCTTCCGGATCTCGCGGTACGTCTCGGGGTCGGCGCGCTCGAAGCCCGACAGCGTCTCGTCCGAGAAGACGACGCCCCAGCCGAACGTGTCGTCGGGGCGGTTGCGCTCGACCACCGAGATCCGGGTCTCGGGGAACGCCTTCCGCATGAGGATCGCGAAGTAGAGCGAGGCCGGCCCGCCGCCGATGCACGAGATCCGCACGTGGACCCTCCGCCGTTCCCTCGGCGCGGACGGCCCGCCCCGCAGGGGGGTGCGAGCCTACCCCATCGGACCCGAGGCCCGTGCGCCGATTGGGGCCCGCCGCGCCCCGGAGCCGACCGCCGGCCGCGGCCCGCCCGCCGGCGGCCGAGGACCTCCGCGGTCCGGGCCCCCTACCAGTCGCCGTCCTTCGCGGCGCGCCACCACGCCCGCACCTTCTCGACGGCGGCGCGGTTCGCCTCGGGCGTCGCGTTCGAGCGGTAGCCGGTCGCCGCGAGGTCGAGCCGGCGGTAGACGAACAGGGCCTGGAAGGTCATCGCGAGCGCGTTCTGGGCCGCCGCTCGGACCGAGACGTCGGGGTCGAGCAGCGCGTCGATCAGCGGGTCCACGGCCGCCCGGCGCCGGAACGTCCCGAGCACGCGGGCCGCCTCGGCGCGGGCCGTCTTGCCCGTCTTCAGCACGTCCACGACGGCGTCGAGGCCCGCGGGGTCGTCCTCGCGCCGCAGGACCTCGGCGGCCGCGACGCGCCGCGCCTCGTCGGGGCCCGTGAGCAGGGCCCGGACGTCGTCGGGGCGCAGGCCGCCGGGCACCTTCGCGAGGGCCTCGAACGCCGCCGCGGCGACGCCCGCGCCCGGGTCGTCGAGCAGCGTGCGCAGGACCGGCACCGCCTTCCCCCACGCCGACGTGCCGAGGTGCGCGATCACCAGGGGCAGGTACCACCCCTCGCGCTTCCCCTCGACGATCGCGACGAGCGCGTCGAGGACGGCCTCGGGGAGCCGCGGCCCGTTCGACAGCAGCGGGTTCATCCGCACGAACGCCTCGTACGGGAGGTCGGGCGACGCGAGCGCCGCGGCGAGGTCGGCCGCGCGCGCCTCGTCGCCGGTGCGCCAGAGGAACGCGGCGGCCAGCGCGCGGGTCGCCACGTCGGGCGACGACAGGAGCGGCCCGGCGACGCGCGGGGCCTCGCGGTCGTCGACGAACTGCAGGTGGTACAGCGCGGGCCCGAGCACCGCCACGGGCGCGCCCGGGCGCACGAGCGCCCGCACGGCGGCGGTGACCGCCGCGTCGCGCAGGCCGGTCAGCTGCGAGAGCCCCATGGAGAGCGCCGTCGGGTCGGTCCCCTCCGCCTTCAGCACCGCCACCACCGCGGCGGAGCCCTTGGCGTCGCCCTGCCGCAGGAGGTGCGCGCCCGCGAACATGCGCACGTACGGCGCGTCCGACGCCGCCCACCGCTCGTAGACGGGTCTCGTCCGGTCGGCGGGGTAGCCCGCGACGACCGACGTGCCGAACGACTGCGCGGCGAGCGGCAGCGTCGGGACCCGCTTCGCGAGCAACGGGAGCGCCTCCGGCGGGTGCGAGGCGAGCAACACGCGGTACGCGTCGTACCGCGCCTGGGTGTCGTCGCCCGCGAGCGCCTCGACGAGGGCCGCGGGGTCGGCGTCGGCGGCGCGGGCCGGCGCGGGCCGCGCCAGCACGACCGCCACGACGAGGACGAGGACGGCGGCGCGGCTCATCCGCCCGACGTCGTCGGGCCCGACGACGTCCCCCCGCCGCCGTCGCGGGACGGCCGGTCCGTGGTGGGCGGCGGCTCGGTCGTCGAGCCGTCCTTCGGCCGCGGGGGCGGCGTCACCGTCCCGCGCACCGTCAGCAGGAACTGCGCGACGGACGCGCGCCGCGCCGCGACGGCGAACGGCGTCCCGCCGTACCGCGCCACGTGGGCCTTCCACACGCCGTCGAGGTCGGCGAGCGCGCGGTCCAGCGCGGGCCCGCCCGGCAGGTACAGCTCGCGCACCGGGCCCGCCCCGTGGCACAGCGGGAGGTCGGTCCACGACATGCCGACGAACGTCGTGTCGGGCCCGTACCGCCACGGCACCTCGGGCGGCTCGACGACGCGCTCCTTCTTCTCGGCCATGGCCGGCCCGGCGTCCTGGCACCAGCCGACGAACTGCACGAGGTTGACCCGCGTCACGTGGAGCATGACGCGCACGTGCTCCGCCACCGCGCGCCACCGCGGCTCGCACCCGTCGGGCAGCTTCTCGAGGTCGGCCTCGTGCTCGGCCCGGATCCGCTCGAGGGCCTCGAGGGCCTTGCCCGCGCGCGCGGCGCCCGCGGCGAACGCGAGGCCCGACATCGGCGACGTCGCGGTCCCGGCGGTCGCGCGCGCGAGGCGCCAGGCCCCGCCCGCGTTCTCGATGGACGGGCGGCTGCGGACGAGGCCGGCGTCGGCGGCCTTGCGCCACGTCGCGAGCACGAGGCGGTACGCCGGGTCGCGCCCCGCGGCCGCGACGACGTCGTCGCGCGCGGCGGCGGACGGCGCGAGGGGCTTCAGCCGCGCGGGCAGGAAGGCCTCGCCCGCGGGCGCGTGGTCGCCGGTCCCGGCGCAGAAGCGGCAGACGCCGTACGCCGAGCACTTGTGCCCGCCGCCCGGGCCGGCGTGGAGGAACACGCGCCCCTCCGTCGCCGCGGCGAGCCGCGTGAGCCCGTACGGCGCGTACCCGCTCGACGACTCCTCGTGGGCCTGCCCGCGCTGGAACAACCAGCCCCACGGCACCTCCGCGAACGCCGCGTCGCCGCCCGTCAGCGTCGTGCCCTTCGGCGCGCCGGTCCGCGGGTGCGAGAGCCAGTACGAGTCCGAGAGGAACGCCTCGCCCGCGAGCACGAAACACCGCACCCGCGCCCGCTCGAGCGACTTGACCGTGCCCTCGAGGTCGTCCTCGGCGTCGCCGTTCTCGAGCGAGACGAGCAGGACCTCGCGCGCGCCCGCGCGGCCGGCCATCGCCTGCGCGGCGGCCCGCACGTCGGCATAGACGTTGCGCGTCTCGTTGCGCGCGAGGCGGAGCGCGTCGCGCACCGCGGCCGACACCGCGGCGCGGTCGCCGGTGGCCGGCAGCACGACGGGGTCCTTCGCCCCCACCCGGACGACGGCGACCTCGGTGGCCGCCAACGCCTTCTCGTGGCGGGCGAGCGCCGCGTCGAGCCGTTCGGCGAACCCCGCCGCGGCGAGCGTGGCCGACGGGTCGAGGACGATCGCCAGCGTGCGCGGGCCCGAGGCGACCCGCGGCGACGCGTCGAGCACGAGGTCGAGCGCGCGCTCGATGCGGCGCCCCGACTCGGTGGCGTCGGCCGCCGTCGTCGTCGCCGGGTCGCCGCCCGCGCGGGCCCCCCGCACGCCGACCCCGACGCCGACGAGGGCGGCCACGAGCGCGGCGGCGGCGAACGGGGAGCGGCGCATCCGGGGGGAGGATACCCCGGGCGGCGTCCGGGCCTCGCGGTCCCCCGCAGGGGCGGTGTCCCGAAGGGCCCGGGGTCGCGCCGCAGCCGGCCGGACGCGGCCGGTCGGACGCGGCCGGCGTCACGCGGGTCCCGCCGTCAGTCGAACGCGCAGAGGCCCTCGAAGCCGGGGAACGGGCAGCCGTAGGGCTTCGTCTCCGCGGGGACCGGGTCGCGACCCTGGAGGATCGCGTCGAGCGCGGGGCCGAGGTACTCCTGCTTCGGCTTGATGAAGTCGTCGTCGAAGGAGCCGCGGTAGCGGATGCGGCGCTCGGCGTCGAGGATCACGATCTCGGTCGCCGTGCGCGCGCCCGCGCGCTTGATCACGTCCTGCTTCGGGTCGAGGAGCATCCGGTAGTCCGTGGCGCGGATGCGGCCCATCTTCTCGAACACCTGGTCGCGCGTGTCGTCCGGATGGCTGTCCACGGCGATGAACTCGACCCCGAGGGGGGCGTACTTCGCGATCGTCTTCTTGAGGCGGATCTCGAGCGCGTCCACGCAGGGGCAGTCCACGCTCCAGAAGTAGAGGACGGTGGCCTTCTTGCCCGCGGAGAGCTCGGTGAGCGAGCGGTCGCGGTGGCCGATGTCCTTCAGCGTGAAGTCGTCGATCCGCGTGCCGATCCGCGGGATCGGCGACGCCTCGGCGCGGGGCTCGAGCTGGGTGTAGACCGCGTACCCGGCGCCCAGGAGGAGGACGGCGAAGATGACGATGTCGGGGCGGAGCCGCATCCCCGGACTGTACCCGGGGCGCGGGGGGCCGCGGCCGGGCGGACGGGCGACCCGGGAGGCGTTCCGGGAGGCGCCCCGGGAGGGCGCGAGTACGATCCCGCCGATGGTCCCGACGCCGCCCGACAACGAGACGCTCGCGGCCCTCTTCGCCGAGGCCTCCGACCTCCTCGAGCTGACCGGCGACAACCCCCACCGGGTGCGGTCGTACGCGTCCGTGGCGCGGATCCTCGAGGGGCTCCCGCGCCCCGCGGCGACCATGCTCGCCGACGGCACCCTCACCGACGTGAAGGGCATCGGCGAGGGCACGGCGGCCCGCGTCCGCGAGATCGTCGAGACGGGGCGGCTCGGGCTGCTCGAGGAGCTCCGCGCGGCGGTGCCCCCCGGGCTCGGCGAGGTGCTCGAGGTGGAGGGCCTCGGCCCGAAGCGCGTCCGCGAGATCTGGCAGCAGCTCGGCGTGACGAGCCTCGCGGAGCTCGAGTACGCGTGCCTCGAGAACCGGCTGCGCGACCTCAAGGGCTTCGGCGAGAAGACCCAGGCGAACGTGCTGAAGGGCATCGGCTTCCTGAAGCGCGCGCGCGGCCGCCGGCTCGTGTCGCAGGCGCGCGCCGCGGCCGAGCGCTGCCTCGGCCGGCTCCAGCGCGAGCCCGCCGCGCTGCGCCTCGCCGTGGCCGGCGCCGTGCGGCGCATGGTCGCGACGGTCGAGGGCGTCGACCTCGTCGCGACCGCCCACGACGCCGCCGCGCTCCTCGCGACGTTCGCCGGCATGACGTTCGTCGCGAAGGTCGTCGCGCAGGGCCCGGCCTCGGCGTCGGTCGTGCTCGAGGACGGCACGCCCGTGACGCTGACCGTGGTGCCGGAGGAGGCGTTCTTCGCCGCGCTCTTCGTGCGCACGGGCTCGCCGGCCCACGTCGCGCGCGTGGCGGAGGCCGTCGCGGCACACGGCCGCACGCTCACCGAGCGCGGCCTCCTCGAGGGCCCCTACGTCGTGCGCCTCGAGGACGAGGACGACGTCTACGCCGCCGCCGGGCTCGCGCCCGTCCCGCCCGAGCTGCGCGACGAGGCCGACCCCGCCCCGCCGCCCGACGACCTCCTCGTCGCGCGCGACGTCCGCGGCGTGCTCCACGCCCACACGACGTGGAGCGACGGCGCGTTCTCCGTCCGCGAGATGGCGGAGCGCGCGGCCCAGCTCGGCTTCGCGTGGTTCGCCGTCTGCGACCACTCCATGGCCGCGTCGTACGCGCACGGCCTCGACCCGGCCCGCGTCCGCGCGCAGTGGGACGAGATCGACGCGCTCAACGCGTCCGGCGAGGTCCCGATCCCGGTGCTCAAGGGCATCGAGACCGACATCCTCCCCGACGGCGACCTCGACCTCCCCGCCGACCTCCTCGCGGGCTTCGACGTCGTCGTGGGCAGCGTCCACTCCGCCATGAAGCAGGCCCCCGCCGTCATGACGGAGCGGCTCCTGCGCGCCGTGCGCCACCCCATGATCCACGTGCTCGGCCACCCGACGGGCCGCCTCCTCCTCGGCCGCGAGGGCTACGCGTTCGACCTCGAGCGCGTCCTCGACGCCTGCGCCGAGGCGGGCACCGCCGTCGAGTGCAACGCCAACCCCCACCGCCTCGACCTCGACGAGCCCGGCCTCGCCGCCGCCGTCGCGCGCGGCGTGAAGGTCGCCATCGACCCCGACGCGCACGACGTCCGCGGCCTCGAGGACGTCGTCTACGGCGTCGGCACCGCGCGCCGCGCGCGCCTGCGCCGCGGCGACGTCCTCACCGCGCTCGACGTCGACGCGTTCCGCGCCTGGTGCGCCCGCCGCCGAGGCCTGCCGCCGCCCGCCCCGTGGCCGACCCGGCCCGCCGCGGAGGACGGCGCGTGACCGCCGCGACGCCGCCCCCCGAACCGTCCCGGGACGCGGTCCCGTCGAAGGACCGCGAGGCCCGGCCCGCGGCGCTCCCGCGCCAGACGGCTGCGCTGCCGCGCCGGACGGAGGCACGCCCCCGCCGCAAGGCGACGCGCCGCGCGCCGCGCCGCCGGCCCGACGCGAAGGCGCTCGGCAACGCCACGCGCACGTGGGACGCGCTCCGCGCCGCCTACCCCGACGCGCGCTGCGCGCTCGACCACGCCACGCCGTTCCAGCTCCTCGCGGCCACCGTGCTCTCGGCGCAGTGCACCGACGCGCGCGTCAACAAGGTGACGCCGGCCCTGTTCGCGGCGCTCCCGACGCCCGCGGCCATGGCCGCCGCGCCGATCGAGACGATCGAGGCGCTCGTCCGCACCACGGGCTTCTTCCGCAACAAGGCGAAGAACTTGAAGGCCGCGGCGCAGCGGATCACGGACGTCTTCCACGGCGAGGTCCCGTCCGGCATGGACGACCTCCTCACGCTGCCCGGCGTCGCCCGCAAGACGGCCAACGTCGTGCGCGGGACCGCGTTCGGGCAGGCCGACGGCGTCGTCGTCGACACCCACGTCTTCCGCCTCGCGCACCGCCTCGGGTGGTCGAAGGGCAAGACCCCCGTCCACGTCGAACGCGACCTCATGGCGCTGTTCCCCCGCGAGGCCTGGATCGACCTCTCCCACGTCCTGATCCACCACGGTCGGAGGATCTGTGCGGCGCGCAAGCCGAGGTGTGGAGAATGCCCGGTGCGCACGTCCTGTCCCTCGGCCCTCGCCTGACCCGCCCCCTGCCCATGCCCCACACGTTCGTCGTCCCCACCCGTCTCGCCCCGTCGTACGCGGCGGTCGCCGCCGAGGTCGGGGCCGAGGGCCTCGTCGTCGCCGAGGGCGCGCCCGAGGCGGAGTGGCCGGTGGGGCTCCTGCACGTCCACGAGGACGGCACGTCGGCTCGCGGCATCGAGGTCGAGCGGACCGCCGACGCGATGATCGTGCGGATCCCGACCGCCGCGGCCCCCATGGACTGGGACCTCGGGATGCGGTTCGTGCGCGCGTTCGCGGGCCTCCTCGACGCGCCGATCCGCCGCCCGGAGCGCGAGGCCCCGTACGACCCGATCGAGCTGGTGGCCCGCTACAACGGCAAGGCCCTCGTGGCCCTGCTCGCCGCGGAGTTCGACGCGACGGCCGCGGCCGCCGAGGCCGAGCCCGTCACCCTCGAGGGCGCGGTCCGGCCCGTCGTGCTCGGGCCCGCGACCCTCGCGCGCCTCCGGGCCGACGGTCCGCCCGAGGAGCGCGGCCTGCGCCTCGCGACGTTCGTCGGCCGCGTGCAGTGGATCGAGCAGGAGGACTGCGCCGTCGCGAACGTCCTCGAGTTCGTGAGCCCCGACGGCCGCCCGTTCTCCGCGGCCACGATCGTGCCGGGCCGCCGCCTCTTCCTACCCGCGAGCCCCCACGTGCTCCTCGCCGAGCCCGGCAGCGCCGACGCGCCGCTCGTCGTGCCCCGCGCGAGCCTCGCGACGTGGATCGGCGAGGGCCTCGTCGAGTGGGTGGACGAGGTGCAGCCGATCGTGCTGCTCCACCGCGGCTCCGCCTGGGACGACGCGTGGGACCGCGCGACGGCGCACGTGATCGTGCGCGTGCAGCGCACCGTCGGCGACGTCGAGCCCGCGGCCCCGCCCGAGGACGACGACGACTTCGAGCTCGAGGAGCTCGACCTCGACGACAGGCCGAAGCCGAAGCCGTCGGCGACGGCGGCCCCGGCGCCCGCACGCGAGGCCCGGCCGCCGTCCGACGACGACGAGCCCACGCACGAGGGCCCGCGCCCGCCGCTGCCGCCCCCGCCGCGCAAGAAGCCCTGGTGGCGCTTCTGGTGACGACGTCGGCCTGAGCGGTCAGGGCAGCACGAGCCGCCGTTCCCGCGTCGCGCCGGCGGCGGCCTCGAACCGCCACAGGACGCCCGCACCGGGCCCCGCGGGCATCACGAGCACCGCGTGCGGCCCGGCGTCGAGCCCGTCCAGCGCGAACCGGCCCGCGGCGTCCGCGACGTACAACTCGCCGTCCACGACGAGGCGCGCGCCCGCGGCCGGCTCGCCCGCCGCGTCCACCACCTCGACCCGCACCGCGACCGTCCCCCACCGCGGCTCGTACGGCCCCGCGCCCACGATCGGCACGACGAGCGCACGCCGGCCCGGCGCACGGAACGTCACCGTCCCGCGCAGGCACGCGACGTCGAACCACCCCGCCTCGTCGACGGTGGGCGTGACGCGCACCGCCCGCTCGCCCTCGGGGCGCACGACGATCTCGGCGGCGCCCTCGGGACGCTTCACGCGCGCGACGGGCGCCGGGCGCGCCGCGCGCAGGTCCACCGCGACGGTCGCGCCGGTCGCGCCGTCCAGGACGACGTCGGCGACGACCGCACGGCCCGCGACGGTCGCGTGGAGCGTCAACGCGCCCGCGGCGTCGGTCAGGAGCGACGCGCCGTCGTCGTCCGCGTCCACGGCGTGGCCGTCGAACGTCAGGCGGGCGTCCTGCACGTCGAGGTCCGACGCCCACGTGATCCGGCGCCGCGGCCGGGGCCCGAGCGTCGCGCGGCGCACGCCGTCCGGCCCGGGCGGCGCGAGGGCCACTCCGTGGTCGTGGAGCGAGACGACCATCACCTCGGCGTCGGCGGGGGCGCCGCGCGCCTCCTCGAGCGTCGCGGAGTCGCCGCGCGCGTACAGCCGCACGTTCGTCGCGCCGCCCGCGTCCACCTCGACCGGCGCCTGCGCCGCGACGACGACCTCGACCGCCACGTCGCGCCCCGCGACGGCCACGACCTCCGTGCGGGCGAAGGTGGTCGCGGCGAAGACCTCCGAGGGACGGACCTCGTACCGCCCCGCCGGCACCGGCAGGCGCGCCTCCCCGACGACGACGCGCGCCGCGCCCTCCCCCGCCGGCTCGTCCTCGGTCCACGCGTCGTACCAGCGCCCGTCCTCGCCGACGAGCGCCACGCGCACGTCCGCCACCGCCGCGCCCGCGGCGTCGCGCGCGCGCACGCGCACGAACGCGTCGGGTTCGGGGAGCGCGGGCCGCACGCCCGCGAGCCGGACGACGAGGTCGCGGCCGGGCGTCACGCCGTCCACGCGGAGCCAGGCGCCGGTGAGCGGGTGGATGGCCGTGACCTCGCCGCCGGGCGTCACCCCCCACAACGTGAACCGGCCGTGGTCGTCGGTGACGGCGCGCGGGCCTCGCGTCTCCTGGAACTGCCGCACGACGGCGCCCGCCACGGGCCGGCCCCGCGGGTCGGTGACGACGCCGGCGAGATCGGCGCCCGGGCGCAGCACGATCACGGCGTCCGCGCCGCCGAAGCGCTCGAAGACGTCGTCCGCGACGTGGAGCGCGCCGCGGTGGCCGGGCGCGCTCACCCAGAGGTAGGCGTCGACGGTCGGGACGTGCGCGATCTCGAAGCGGCCCTCGGCGTCGCCGGCGACGACCGCCGCCGACGGCCCGTGGCCGCAACCGAGGTAGAGGTCGACGACGGCGCCGGCGACGCCGCGCCCGAGCGGGTCCACGACGCGCCCGCGGAGCGTGCGCCCCCGTTCGAGGGTCAGCCGCTCCGGCGGACGGGCCCCGTACGCGTGGCGCATCGCGTACCCGGGCGCGACCGCGACCCAGTGCGCATCGTTCCACGAACGGTCCCACGGCACCCGCGCGACGCCGGCCGCGTCGGCGCGCCCCTCCGCGAGGAGCACGTCGCGGCCGAACGCGGCGTCCGACGCGTCCTCCGGGAACCACCGCAGCACCGCGCCGGGCACCGGTAACCCGGTGACGGCGTCCACGAGCAGCGACGCGACGGCGAGGTCGCCCGTGTCCTGCGGGCCGGGTGCGTCGCCCGGGAACGGGCCGTCGGCCGGGCTCACGACGTCCGCGCTCGGCCGCGGCAGCGTCACCGCGAACGACCGGGCCTCGCCGTCCCCGAGCGTGAACGTCGCCGTGGCCCCGGCGCCGTCGTCCGCGACGACGACGAGCGTGTGCACGCCCGCGGGGACGCCGCCGATCGACGCACGCCCCGCGACGACGTCGAACCGCGTCCCGGCGAGGAGCGCGCGACCGGAGACGGGCGCGCCGTCCGCGGCGTGGACGATCACCGTGATCGCGCCGGCGGGCCACACGACCTCGTGCCGCCCCGGAGTCTCGAAGCGCCGGACGACCGACAGGAGCCCCGGCGGCGCGATCCACGCGACGCAGGGCCCGTCGAGCGCGACGGGCGTCTCGATCTCCGCGCCCTCGAGGCCTCCTCTCCCGACGAGCGACCTCGCGTCGAGCGCGGTGACCGGGACCGACGCGCCGCCGGGCCCGACGAGCGCCAGCGTGACCGGGCCCGTGGCCCGCTCGCCCTCGACGGGCACGTCGAGGTTCACGGTCACGCGGCGCGCCTCGTGACGCGGCGGCAGCACGACCGGCACGACGCGCGTCGTCTCGGCCGCGCCGTCCTTCGCCTCGAAGTCCACCACGAGCCACGCCGGGCCCTCGACCTCGGTCGTGAACGTGTCCGGGTCCGGGCCGTCGTCCACCGGCATGTACCGCACGTCGGCCCCGAGCCCGAGGCTGACGTCGTCGTACGGACGCTTCGAGACGAGGTGGATCGTCGTCGTGCGCTCCGTCGGTGGCGCGAGCCGCGCGAGGCGCGCGCCGTCCACGACCGGGCCGACCTCGGCCACCGCGTGGAACCCGCGCGCGTTCGCGACCACCCGGACCGAGGCCGTCGGGTCCACGCAGGGCACGCGGGCGTCCGCGTCCTTCGGCGCGCCGACGTGCGCCGAGGCCGCGGGGCCGCCGCGCACGACGATCCACGCGTCCGCGCCGCCGTCCGGCAGGCCCTCGAACCGCAACGGCACCCGCGGCACGGCCTCGAGGTCGAGCGTCACGGCCTCGTCGGCCTTCACGACGCCGCGCCGCGACGCGACGGCGCACGGGTCGAGCGGGTCGTCGCCCGCGACGACGAACGCGCCCGCCGGCACCTCGAGTTCGTCCTGGAAGCGGCCCGCGGCGTCGTCCCACGGCAGGCGCGCGCGGGTCGTGACCCCGTCCGGGCCGGTCCACGTCACGCCGACGGACGGCTTCGCGTCCGCGCCCTTCGGCCCGCGCACGGCGAGCGTGACCGTGGTGGTCCCCGCAGGCTCGACGAGGCCGTCGTCGCCGAGCGTGAGGTCGGCCGCGACGTCGGGCGAGAGCCGGACGTGGACGCCGCGGCCCTCGTCGGCCTCCGACGTGGTCCGCGGCCACACGACGAGGATCTCCTCGCCGGGTTCGACCCCCGCCAACGAGAACGTCCCGTCGGCGCCCGTGGTGGTGACCGGCCCGCGCGGGAACCCGTCGGCGCGCACGACGACGCCCGCGAGCGGCGCGCCGGCCGCGTCCTTCAGCCGCCCCTGCAGCGTGACGCCGCGCTGAAGGACGAGTTCCTCGGCCGCCGTCCCCGACAGGCCGTTGACGCCGTGGACTTCCGTCACGAACCCGGGCGCGGTGATCCACAGGTTCCACCCCTCGTCCGGCGCGTCCTCGAAGACGACGCGACCGTCGGCGTCCGTGACGTAGGTCGAAAGCGCCGGCGCATGGGGGCAGCCGTCGGCCGGATAGGCCTCGACGCGCGCGCCGGCGACGGGGCGGTCGTCGGTGTCGGCGACGCGCGCCACGATGCGGATGCCGCGCCGCAGGCGCACGACCGCGGGCAGGCGGCCGAACTCGTGGACCGGCGCATAGCCGTGCGCGACCACGACGAAGTGGCCCCGTAGGCCGTCGTCGGGGATCTCGAGCGACGCCACGCCGAAGCGGTCCGTCGCCTGCTCCGCGACGACGACGTCGTACCGCGTCTCGCCGGCGTCCACGTCCTCCTCGTACATCGCGACGCGCGCGCCGACGACCGGAGCGCCCGTCGCCTCGTCGACGACGATCGTCGCGTCCACGTCGCCGTCGGGCAGGCGCCGGTCGTACGGGCGCACCTCGACGCCCTCGTCCGGCGCGCCGGTGGCGCCCCGCCCCACGAGCGCGCCGCCCACGAGGAACATCGCGACGATGACGCGACCCCACCGGCGCGGGACCGCGAGGCCCGGCTGCCGCGGCGGCGCGCCCCGTGTGAGCACCGATCGGATCACGACAGCGGCTTCCAGGGTCGGCGCGTCTCGATCAAGAGCGCGATGGTCCCGAGCGCCGGCAACGCGCCCGACAACGCCGCAACCCCGAGCGCGTGGCCGACGTCCAACCCGCGCGCGAGGACACCGTGGGCCAGCAGGCCCGCGAACGCGGCCCACGGGACGACGAGCGCCACCATCAACATGATCGCGCCCACGATCCGCCCGCGGCGCCCCGCCAGCGCGAACAGGCCGCCCGCGCACACGAACAGCATCGCGTACGCGGCCCACGGCCCCGCGTGCTCCCACCAGGAGCGCGACACGGGCGCCCCGTCGGGGTCCTTCCCGGCGCGGGACGCGAGTGCGAGGGCGATCACCGAGCACCCGAGGGCGAAGCAACCGGTGACCCCGAGCGCTGTCCACGCCGCCACCGAGCGCCCCCACGGCGTGAAGCGGCGTGCGACCTCCGCGAGGGGTGAGCGGGCGCCCGCGTCCGGCCGCGGGCGTCGGCGCGCGGGTCGTCGGTCGGCGGACGGGCCTTGCGTCATCGACGGGTCGCTCCGCGAGGCATCGTCGCACGGGGCATCATCGCACGGGCGCCACGCGGCGGGGCCAGGCGTCGAGGAAGCCGAGGCGGCCGCGCGCCACGTCGCGGCCGCGCGCGACGTTCGGGCCGCCGCCGGGGCCCCGCGGGCCGTCCTTGCCCCATGCCTTGCCGTCGCCGGCGTCGGCGTCGGGGACGGGGTCGCCGCCGCCCGCGGGCCGGCGCAGATAGCGGTCCGCGCCGCCGAGGTCGAGGAGGAACGACGTCTGCGGCAGGAAGAACGTGAAGCCCGAGCCGCGGCTCGGGACCGCGTAGTCGGGCCGTTCGTCGATCGCGCCGAACGCGAGCGCGCCCGCGTTCGCCACGTAGACGTCGTCGCCGCCCTCGTCGAGGAGCCAGCCGTGGCTGCGGACGTTGGCGCAGCCGAGGCTGATGATGTCGGCCTCGTAGCGGTCGTTGCCCGCGCGGTCGAAGACGAACGCGTTCACGACGTCCCAGCCGAAGCCGACGCCCGCGCCCGCCTTGGGCCCGAGGTCCACCTTCGCCCAGTCGAGGAGGAGGTGCTGGTCGTCGCCGCCCTCGTCGACGACGGCGCCGACCGCGAAGTGCGCGCCGGAGCCGTGGCTGAAGTAGACGCTGCGGTACGCGTCGTTGCCGCCGCCGTCATAGAGGAGGCCGGTGCCGAACCAGAAGCCGCAGCCCTGGCTGAAGTTGCCGGCGTCGTAGGTGTCGTCGCCGTCGACGTCGAGGAGCGCGCCGAGGCCGCCGGCCCAGGCGTGGCCGTCGTTCACGTCGCCGCGCCGGCCGAAGCCCGCGCCCTGCGCGCACGACGACACGATCTTCTGGTCGCTGTGGTAGTCGGCGCGGCCCTTCCCCGCCGTCTCCGGTTTCGGGTCGGCGGCGTAGCGGTCGTTGCCGGCGCGGTCGGCGAGGACCCCCGCGCCGCCCGGCCCGCCGTACCCCTGGCCGTCGCCCTCGAGCAGCCGGTACTCGTCGTCGCCCGCCACGTCGAGCAGGAGGCCGACGCCGAACGTGCCGGCGCCCTGCCCGGTGAGGCACGCGTACTCGTCGTCGCCGCCCTCGTCCACGAGCACGCCGACGCCGAGGAACCCCGCGCCGAGCGAGAGGCGGTCGCCCTTGTAGTACGTGTGCGTGTCGCCCGCGACGTAGAGGACGCCGCAGCCGAGGATGCCCGACGCGACGAGGCCCGCCGTGCGCTCGGCCTCGGGCTCCTGGAGCTCGATGCCGTAGTCCTCGCCGATGCGGTCGCCGCCGACGCGGTCGGTCAGGACGAGCGCGAGCGACAGCGGGCGGTCGGGCGCGGTGTGCGCGATCCCGCCGCTCCAGTTGTTCGACGCCCACGCGCGCACGACGAGGAACGGCGCGTCGGCGGTCTGCGTGTTGACGCCGGAGTTGTCGAAGAGCACGGTGCCCCAGGGCGTCGGGAGCCGGAGCTCGAACGAGGGGAGCTCCTTCGGCTGGCGCACCTTCGTCGGCGGCTTGCCGTCCTCGCCGGCCTCCTCGACCTCCTCCGTCGGCCGCGCGGCCGCGAGCTCCCACCGCGCGCGCTGGACGGCCTCCATCGCCTTCAGGCTGCCGTAGGCGAGCGCGTGTTCGTCGAGCACGCGGGCGACGTCCTCCCACAGCGGCACCGTGCGGGCGTCGTCCTCGCGGGCCGCGAGCGGCGGGTTGAGCGCCGCGAACACCGCCGCCCGCTGCGCGGGCGTCACGTGGCGCAGGCCCACGTCGATCCAGCGGCGCGCGTCGATCGTCGCGAGCACGAGCCGCGCGAGCGGCAGGTGGTACACGTCGGGCACGACCTTCACCCGCTCCGCGAGCGCCTTCGGGTCGGCGGCGAGCGGGTCGCCGGCGGCCACGAGGAGCCGCGCGAGCGCGTCGGCGAGCGGATCGGCGGCGGCGGGCTTCGGCTCGTGGAGGCCGAAGCCGAAGCCGCGGATCCCGCCGATGCGGCGGTCCACGCCGAGCGCGACCGCGAGCCGGTACAGCGCGCCGGGCCCTTCCTTCGGCGCGACGGTCATCTGCTCGGTCGTCAGCACGTCCTCGACGACGTTGCCGAGGGTGCGCGTGAACGCGTACGTGCCGCGCGCGTCGGCGAGCAGGTCGTCGAAGAACGGCGCCTTGAACGGCACGACGTGCGGGTACCGCGGCCACGTCGTCTTCGGCCGGAACCCGAGGTCGGCGTCCGCGAGCCCCGCCTCCTTCACGACCTCCGCGAACACGTCGGGGGCGGGCTCCGCGGACGCGGCGGGCGGCGCGGCGTGCGGGGCGGGGGGCGCGTCGGCGGCGCGCGCGACGGCACCCGTCGCGAGGAGCGCGACGAGGCCCAGGGTGATCGACCGCATGGAAGTCCTCCCGACCGGGCCCCCCACCGTACGATCGGGACGCCATGGCGACGACCCCCGTCTATCGGCCCGTGACCCCCGCGATCGTCGCCGCCCTCGAGGGGGTCGTGGGCGCGGCGAACGTCGTGCGCCCCGGCCCGGACCTCGACCGCTTCTCCCACGACGAGAGCGAGGACCTCTTCGCGGCGCCCGAGGTGGCCGTGCGCCCCGGCTCGACCGCCGAGGTCGCCGCGGTCCTCGCGCTCGCCCACCGCGAACGGGTCCCCGTCACCCCCCGCGCCGCCGGCACCGGGCTCTCGGGCGGCGCCCTCCCCCTCCACGGCGGCATCGTCCTCTCCGTCGAGCGCATGGACCGCATCCTCGAGGTGGACGAGGCCAACCTCGTCGCGGTCGTCCAGCCCGGCGTCGTCACCGAGCGCCTGCAGCAGGAGGTCGAGGCGCGCGGCCTCTACTACCCGCCCGACCCCGCGAGCCGCGGCTCCTGCACCCTCGGCGGCAACATCGCCGAGAACGCCGGCGGCCCCCACTGCGTCAAGTACGGCCTCACGAAGGACTACGTCCTCTCCCTCGAGGCCGTCACCGCCGACGGCCGCGTCTTCCGCACCGGCGGCAAGGTGCGCAAGGACGTCGCGGGCTACGACCTCGCGCACCTCCTCGTCGGCAGCGAGGGCACCCTCGCCGTCGTCACCGAGGCGACGCTCCGGCTGATCCCGCTCCCGCGGTTCCGCCGCGTCGTCTTCGCGCCCTTCCCCGACCTCGACGCGGCCGCCCGCGCGATCCCGGCCCTCGCGCGAGCCCGCATCACGCCGTCGGCCCTCGAGCTCATGGAGCGCTCGGCGCTGGCCGCCGCGCAGGCCCACCTCCAGCGCTCGATCCCCGGCGGCGAGGCCGAGGCGAGCCTCATCGTCGAGGTCGACGGCCACGACGAGGCCGTCGTCGAGGCCGACCTCGTCCGCGTCGGCGAGGTGCTCGCCGAGGCCGGCGCCAGCGACGTCGTCCTCGCCGACTCGCCGCAGAAGGAGCGCGACCTCTGGCGCATCCGCCGCTGCATCGGCGAGGCCGTCAAGAAGATCGCCTCCTACGTCGAGTGCGACACCGCGGTCCCGCCGTCGAAGGTCCCGGACCTCCTGCGCGGCGTGCGCGCCGCCGCCGCGCGGCACGGCGTCCGCCAGATCTCCTACGGCCACGCCGGCGACGGCAACCTCCACGTCAACGTCCTCTCCGACGACCCCGACCCCGGCCACCGCGAGCGCGCGCTGCGCCCCGCCATCGAGGCGATCTACGCCGTCGCGACGTCGCTCGGCGGCACGATCACCGGCGAGCACGGCGTCGGCTGCGTGGCCGCGCGCTACCTCCCCACGTGCCGCGACGCGAACGCCATCGCGGTCATGCGCGCGGTGAAGCAGGCCCTCGACCCCGCGGGGATCCTCAACCCCGGCAAGGTCCTCGACGGCCCCGACTTCCACGCGATCCCGCGCCGCCCGCGGCGCCGGACGGCGACCCCGTGAACGGGACCGCGAGGCCCGGCCCGTGACGGTCCCCCCCGCGCTCGCGCGCCTCGCGCCGGCCTACCTCGCGCGCCTCGTCGCGCCGGCGGGCCTCGGCGACCTCGTGCCCGCGGACCTCGCGGGCGAGGTCGGCAGCGTGGTCGGCGGCGGCGGCGTGCGCGTGATGCTCCGCGTCGCCGCGCGGCCCGGCGCCGCGCCGCGCGCGACCGCGCTCGCGTTCCGGTCGCTCGGCAGCCCGTCGGCCCACGGGCCCGGCGCGGTGCTCGTCGAACGCGGCACGGGCGCGACGCTCGACGACCTCGCGGCGCTGCGCCGCGCCGATCTCCTCGCGCCGCTCGGGCCCGTGCCCCCCGCCGTCGAACGCGCGGCCGACCGCTGCCTCGACGCGCTCGACCGCGCGCTCACCGACGGCGCCGCGGCCGCGCGGACCGACGCGCCGGGCCTGCTCACCTGCCGGTGCCTGGGCGTCGGCGACCGCGAGATCCGGCGCGCCGTGGCCCGCGGCGCCACGACGGTCCCGATGATCGGGCTCGACTGCGCGGCGGGCACGGGCTGCCACTCGTGCTGGCCCGACCTGCGCGCGCTCCTCCTCGAGACGACGACGGAGCGGACGGCCCCCGGGCCTCGCGTCCCGCCCCCCCCGACCGCGCCGCCGACCGCCCCCCCTTCCCTGCACGCGGCGATCCGCGCGCTCGTCGCGCCGTTGTGGCACGCGCAGGGCGTGACCCTGGGCGAGGTCGCGACCGACGGCGGCGCCGTGCGCCTCACGGTGGCCGCCACGGCGCCCGACGCGATGGCGAGCCCCATCGGCGCCGTCGCGCTGGCGCAACATGCGCTGCGCGAAACGATGGACGAGGCCGTCCGCGTGGTCCTCGGCGACGCGGCGCCGCGGTGACCGGAGACCCGGGACCGCCGGCGCGCGGCGGGGCTCGCGTCGGCGGCCGGATCGGCCGATGCAGAAGGAGGAGACGCGCGCTCCACGGAAAGTTCGGGGCCGTCGGTCCCGGTCCTATACTTCACGCGTCCCCGGGGGCCTGACGCATGACGCGCACCGCGACGAAGCCGACGTTCTCCGTGGCCGAGGCGAACCGCACGCTGCCCCTGGTGCGCGCGATCGCGCAGGACATCGTCGCGGAGTTCGGGCGGCTGAAGGAGATCGGGCGCGACCGGCGGGCCCTCGAGGTCGAGGTCGCGTCGAACCCGAAGGCCCGTCCGCGGATGGACGCGCTGAAGGCCGACATCGACGAGGGCGCGACCCGGATCGACGCGTACATCAAGGAGCTCTCGGACCTCGGCGTCGAGCTGAAGGACCCCGAGCGCGGGCTGGTGGACTTCCCCTCGGAGCGCGCCGGCCGGGCCGTCTGGCTGTGCTGGAAGCTCGGCGAGGAATCCGTCGCCCACTGGCACGGGATGGACGAGACGTTCTCGGACCGCCGCCCGATCGAGGCCGGCGGCAAGCGGCCGGAGCGGCGCGCGACGGGCGAAGGCCCCGCGACGTGACCCCCGCCCGGCGGCCGCTCGCGGGCCGCACGCTCCTCGTCGTCGGCGCCGCGGACCCGGTCGCGAGCAGCGCCGCGCTGCACGCCGCGGCGCGGGGCGCCGCGGTGGTCGCGGCGGGCCCCGACGTCCCGAAGGTGATCCTGACCGCCGGCCTCATCGCGGCCACGGGCGCGACGGGCCGCGTCGTCGAGGAGGCCGCGCCGCCCCTGCTCGGGGCCGCGCTCGTCCGCGCGGCGGTCGCGGCGCTGGGCCCGGCCGCGGCGCCGATCACCGACGTCGTCGTCGCGGACGCGGTGTTCGCGACGCCGGCCCTCGCCGCCGCCGCGGGGTCCGACCTCGTCGCCGCGCTCCCGCCGGGCGCGCGCCTCCACCGCGCCGAGGCGGCGCCGACGGACGGGCCCAAGGCCGCGGGCCGCCGGATCGCCGACGGCCTGCTCGCGCCGCCCGGCCCGCCGCGCTAACGTCGCCGCGTGGACGCCGCGCCCCCGCCCCCGCCGTCGCCCTCCCCGTCGCCGTCGCGCGCGCCGTTCGCGGCCCACGTGGTCGTCTGCCACGGCACCTCGTGCACGGAGCGCGGCCAGGGCCTGCCCGCGCGCGAGCTGCGCAACGCGCTGTTCGAGGGCGGGCTGCAGGGCGCGGTCCGCGTGACGAAGGCCACGTGCCTCAACCTGTGCAACCTCGCGCCGAACTGCGTCGTGTACGGCGCGGGCCCCACCGACGCGGCGCCGGCGGGCGGCGCGTGGTACGCGGGCCTCACGCCGTCGAAGGTGCGGCGCATCGTCGACGAGCACCTGAAGGGCGGGCGGCCCGTCGCCGACCTGCTCGTGCGCTGGGACCATCCCGACGTCGCGACGTGACGCGAGGCCCGGTCGCCGCCGGGCCCGCGCCCCGGGACGCCGTCAGACCGTCGGGCCGCGCAGGATCTGCAGGAACTCCTGCCGCGTGCGCGCGTCGGTCCGGAACCGCCCGCGCATGCACGACGTGACGGCGCGGCTGTTCTGCTTCTCGACGCCGCGCATCATCATGCAGAGGTGCGCGGCCTCGATGACGACGCCGACGCCCGCGGGCGCGAGGATCTCCTCGACGGCCTCGGCGATCTGCATCGTGAGCCGCTCCTGGACCTGCAGGCGGCGCGCGAAGCAGTCCACGATCCGCGGGAGCTTCGACAGGCCCACGATCTTGCCGCGGGGCAGGTAGGCGACGTGCGCGCGGCCGAAGAACGGCAGCAGGTGGTGCTCGCAGAGGCTGTAGACCTCGATGTCGCGCACGACCACCATCTCGTCGGCGTCGTGCTCGAAGACGGCGCCGTTCAGCACGTCCTTCGGCGCCTTGGCGGCGCCCGCGGTCAGGTACGCGAGGCTCTGCGCGACCCGCAGGGGCGTCTTGCGGAGCCCTTCGCGCGTCGGGTCCTCGCCCAGCCGGCGCAGGAGCTCGCGGACGAGGTCCTCGGAGGTCGCGGCGGCGAGGGAGCCTTCGCCGGCGGACGTCGCGCCCCCGGCGGGCACCGGGGTGGCGGGCGGCGAGGAGGGCGAGCGGCGGCGAGGGGCCATGGCGCGGGTCAGGGTATCGGGCGGCGCGGCCGGTGGCCCGGGGCGACCGGGCCTCGCCGTCCGACGCCGGGGCGCCCGCCGTCCCTCCGGGCGCGGCGCGGCCGCCGCCGTCCGGCCCGGGACCGGCAGGGACGGGGTTTCGCGCCGGGCCTCCCCCGTGTAGACTCCGCCGTTCGGCCCCCCGGGGCACGGAGGCGCGGCATGAGGCTCTTGGCGAAGTTCTGCACGGTGATCCCCTCGCTCGTGGTCGCGGCGGCCCTCTCGGGCTGCTCGAGCACGTCGGCGACGGTGTGGGAGTTCGGCGGCGGCGACGGCCGCGCGCGCGACCAGGCCCAGCCCATCGAGGTCGTGCAGGACCCCGGGCAGATGTCGTACCGGACCGTCGGCCACATCCGCGCGGGCGGCAACACCCACGCGTACGACGCGATGGAGCGCCTGAAGGACGAGGCCCGCAAGCTCGGCGCGCACGCCATCACGAACGTGCACCGCGTCACGGGCACCGACGAGGCGATCTACGAGGCCGACGCCATCCAGTGGACCGGCTGGTAGCCCTCCCCGCTGTGGGCTGGGCGCTCGTCGGCGCCCTGCTCGCCGGCTGCGCGTCACGCGACGCGGGCCCCGCCTACGGGCCGCCCCCGAACCTGGCGCCCGCGGCGTCCTCCGACCTCGGGCAGATCGAGGCGGCGGTGCGCCGGTACGCGGCGGAGCACGGCGGCCGGCTCCCGACGACCCTCGACGACCTCGTGAACGAGACCGGCCCCGACGGTTCGCCGTACCTCCGGCGCGTCGCGCGCGACCCGTGGGGCGGCCGGTACGACTACGCCATCGAGAGCTCCCGCGCCGGCACCTTCGACCTCCGCTCCTACGGCCCCGACCGCCTGCCCGCGACCGGCGACGACGTCGTCGCGCGCGGCGCCGTGGCCCGTCCCGACTGACGCCCCCGACCCCCGTAACGGCCCCGACCGAACAGGACTCCCCCATGACCCTCCGTCGCCTCGCTCCGATGTTCGCCCTCGTCCTCGCCGGCTGCTCGGGCGGGATGGCGCTCCCGCCCCCGCCGGTGGTGCCGACGCCCGCCGCGAACCGCGCCCCGACGACCGAGGTGAACCACCCGCTGTCGGCGCGCCAGCGCATCGACGACCACGCGGCGCGGCTCGCCGACGGCGTCGCCCGCTACCGCGAGGTGAGCGGCTCCGCGATGCCGCAGTCCATGCGCGACCTCGCGATCACCATGGGCGCCGACGGCCGGCCCTGCTTCACCGAGATCCTGAAGGACCACTGGTTCCAGCCCTACGCGTACTCCGTCGTGGACGAGCGCTCGGGCCGCTTCCAGCTGACGTCGGCCGGCGCCAACGGCCAGTTCGGCGACGGCGACGACCTCACGGCGGTCCGCGGGCCCGGCGACGCGCGCGTCGAGACGTACGGCTTCACCGCCCGCGCGGGCGAGTAGCGCGGGCGGCGCGGGGCGTGCCCTCGCCGCGCGTCCGCACGGAGTTCGCGTACGAGGGCCGCTACGGCGGCCCGCCGAAGGGCTTCGTGTCGGCCCGCGGCCGGCTGCTGCTGCTCGGCGAGCACGTCGAGGTCGGCGGCGGCCCGGTGCTCGCTCTGCCGCTGCGCCTCGGCGTCACGTGCGCGTGGGGCCCGCGCCCCGACCGCTCGGTGCGCATCGTCGCCCTCGACGCGAAGGCGGGCGACCGGTTCGTCCACGGCGCGTACGCGAAGTCGGGCCGCCGGTGGGCCGACCTCGTGCGCGGGGTCTGCGCGGCCCTCGAGGCCGAGGGCGTGCGGCTCCCGGGGATCGACCTCGTCGTCGCGGGCGACCTCCCCGCGCGCCGAGGCCTCGGCTCGTCCGCCGCGTTCCTCGCCGCGATCGTGCGCGCGTTCGACGCCGCGCGCGGCGACGACCCGACGCCGCCCTCGACCGTCGCCGACGTCGTCACCGAGGCGGAGCGCACGTGGGGCGGCGCCGACGCGACGCCCCTCGACGGCTACGTCGCGGCGGTCGGCGAGCCCGGGACACCCGTCCTCGTCGATGCCGCGCGCCGCACCCACGAGGCGTTGCCCTGGCCCGCGGGCCTCGAGGCCGCCCCCATCGACACCGGCGTCCACCCGGCGCGCGCCGACACGCCCTGGGCCGAGCGGAAGGCGGAGCTCGACGAGGGCCTGAAGCGCCTCGCGCACGCGCGCGAGGCCGCCCGCTCCGCCGGCACGGCGGCGGACGACGCGCGCCTCCTCGACCGCCTCCCCGAGCCGTTCGTGCGCCGCGCGCGCCACCACGTCACCGAGGTCCGCCGCGTGCTCGAGGGCGCGCAGGCGCTGCGCCGCGGCGACGCCGCGGCCCTCGGCCGCCTCGTCGACGAGGGCCACCGCAGCCTCGCGCGCGACTTCCAGTCCTCCACGCCCGCGATCGAGGCCCTCGTCGCGACGCGCCGCGCGCTCCCGGGCGTCCTCGGCGTGCGTCTCCACGGCCTCGGCTGGGGCGGATGCCTCCTCGAGGTACGCGAGGCCCGTCCGCCCTCACCCGACGACGACGCCTCCGCCCCCTCCGACGACGACGCGCCCGCGACCGCGTGATCGCGACCGCGTGACCGCGACGGCGTGACGGCGGCGGGGCGCGCTACTTCGCCGCGGCCACGCGCACGAACCGCACGGGCGGCACGCCGAGGCATCCCTCGACCCCCTCGAGCCGGAGCCCTCCGTCGTCGTCGGGCACGAGGCCGAGATCGGTCGGGATGTCCGCGTGATCGTCCCCGAAGCGCAACCCGCCCGCGTCGGCCTCCACGCGCCACGCGACCGGCGGACCGTCGAGCGCGACGCCGGCCCATCGCGCGGTCACCGGATCGCGCGTGAATCCCCAGTGACCGTCGAACGCCGTCCCCTCGAGCCTGACGACGACCGTCGTCGCCGTGATCTCGATCGCGAGCCGCGCCTCGGACGCGTCCGAGCCCGGCGCCGCGCGCCACGCGCCCGCCCAGGGCGTCGCCACCGCGAGCAGGGGATCCGGCCGGTCGGGGAACCGACGCCGCAGGCGCGAGACGAGCGCTTGATCCCCCTCATCGGGCCCCGTGGCGCCCGCCGGGCGGACGTGCTCGAACCGGAGGCGCGTGCGCACGGCGTCGAGCGCGTCGAGTTCGACGACCGTCGTCTCGTCGGCCGCGGGCCCCTCGACGACGAGCAGCCGCGGGGCCACGACCGCGAGCACCCGTTGCGTGGTCCAGCCGGCCGCGTCGGGCCGGGCCTCGCGGTCGCGGTGCCGCCGGATCGTCCCACCCGTCCGCAGGTCCACGATCGCCGCGCCGCCGTCGGTCGCGACGATCCCCTCGACCGTCGTCATCGCGGCGAAGACGTCGGCACGGGGCGCGGAGATCACGACCGGCGGCGGCGGGGTGGGCGGGCGATCGGCGTGGGCGTCGTGGCGCTGCGCGAGCAGGAGCGCGGCGACGACCACGACGGCGAACCGACGAACGCGGCGCATCACGTCCTCCTCACCGGGAGACGGTCGGCGCGGCCGGCGGTTCGTCGCGGCGGGCCGGGCCTCGCGGTCCCCGGAGCCGGACCGCGCCGGAGGATCCGGAGGATGGTGCGAGCGGGGGGAGTCGAACCCCCAAGCCCTTGCGGGCACGGGCTCCTAAGACCCGCGTGTCTGCCAGTTCCACCACGCTCGCGTGCGCGGAGTCCGAGCAGGATAGCCGCCCCCCATCGCGACGCCGCATCGCCGCGCGGATCGGCCCCGCGGCGCGGCGCCCGCGCGTCAGCGGCCCAGCACGAGGTCGAGGGCGGCAAAGATCTCGGTCAGCGCCGTCGGGGTCAGCCGCCCGGCGCGGGCGCGCAGGAGGGACTTCGTCGTCGTGTGCACCTGATCGACGCGCGCGAGGGACTCGCGCGTCAGCCCGGACGCCCGCGCGTCGAGCCGGACCGTCCCCGGCTGCGTCGCGAACGCGAGATTCGACGTCAGGGGCACGACGACGATCGTCTCGAGGCGGCTGTCGTTGAACGGGTCGGACTGGAGGACGACGACGGGCCGCCGAAAGCCGGGTTCGGAGGCCGCAGGCTCCGGCAGGTCCGCCCACCACACGTCCCCTTGGCGGATCAGTCCTCCCACGTGAGCCTCCGCAGGATCGCCGCCGCCGAGTCGAGGACGCCGGGCGCGACGTCCTGCGGCCGGTCGCCGATCGCCGCGTCGATCACGGCGCGGAGTGCCTCCGGTTCATGGCGCGCCACGAACTCGCGGAGCGCCGCCGCGTAGAGCGCGCTGCGGCTCGAGCCGAGGCGCGCCGCGAGCGCTTCGCCGGCGGCGAACAGGTCGTTGGGGATGGAGACGGCGGTCTTCATACCCCTGGTTATACCCAGGGGAGAGGCGGTGGGGCGAGGGCGCATGCCCGTACTCGCGCGAGTCGGCTCGCGAGATACAGGATGTATTCTGCAAGGACAATCCGAAGGCCGTCCCGCCTTCGTTGGACCGGCTCTCCCTCCGCCCGTATCCTCCGGCCGCCGTGGTGCGCGCGCCCGCCCGAGACGGCTCCTCGGGTCCGTGACGCCCCCGGTGCCGGAGACCGACCCCGATGGCCGAGATGCTCCAGGTCCTCGATGCCGCGACGAAGGCCGCCAAGCTGCCGCTCGGGCTCACGCCCGACGACTGCAAGACGATGTACCGCGCGATGCTGGCGACCCGCCTGTTCGACCAGCGCGGCATGAACCTCCAGCGCCAGGGCCGCATCGGCTTCTGCGTGCCGTCCATGGGACAGGAGGCGAGCCAGATCGGGACCGCCTTCGCCGCCCCGAAGGACGACTGGATCTACCCGTCGTACCGCACGCACTCCATCGCGATCCTGCGCGGCGTGCCGTTCCGCACGCTCATCGACCAGCTCTACGGCAACGCCACCGACATCGTGAAGGGCCGGCAGATGCCGAACCACTTCTCGCTGCGGCAGTGGAACCTGGTCTCGATCTCGTCGCCCATCGGCACGCAGATCTCGCAGGCCGCGGGCACCGCGCGCGCGATCCAGATCCGCGGCGAGCAGAAGGCCGTCTGGACGTACTTCGGCGACGGCGGCACGTCCGAGGGCGAGTTCCACTGCGGCATGAACTTCGCCGGCGTGTGGAAGGCCCCCTGCATCTTCGTCTGCGAGAACAACCAGTGGGCCATCTCGGTCCCGGTGCGCCAGCAGACGGCGAGCGAGTCGTTCGCGGCGAAGGCGATCGCGTACGGCATGCCCGGCGTCAAGGTGGACGGCAACGACGTCCTCGCCGTGTACCAGGCCGCCAAGGAGGCCCGCGAGCGCGCGATCGCCGGCGGCGGGCCCACGCTGATCGAGACCTTCACCTTCCGCCAGGGCCCCCACTCGTCGTCCGACGACCCGAAGCGGTACCAGCCGCCCGAGATGCTCGAGACGTGGAAGAAGAAGGACCCCATCGCGCGGTTCCAGGCCTTCCTCGAGAAGAAGAAGCTCTGGACCCCCGAGTGGGAGAAGGCGCTGACCGACGAGATCACGGCCGACCTCGCGAAGGCCGTGGACGCCGCCGAGCAGACGCCCGCGCCGGCCGTGGACACGATGTTCGACGACGTCTACGCGACGCTGCCGCCGCACCTCGTCGAGCAGCGCGAGGCCGTCCGCCAGCAGATCCGCACGAGCGGCGCCATCCAGGACACCGGCGGCAAGTTCCCGCTCTGACCCGAGGCCCGCCGCGCGATGCGCCCCGCCGGGGCGGCGCGCGCGGCCTCCCTCCCCCGCAGCCCCCACCTTCCCAAGCCCCGACGGCCCCCGACGGGCCCGACCCGGACCGCGCAGGAGACCTCCGATGCCCGAGATGACGTTGCTGGCGGCGATCAACGACGCGTTGAACATCGCCATGGCCAAGGACGAGCGCGTGGTGATGCTCGGCGAGGACATCGGCAAGAAGGGCGGCGTGTTCGGCGCCACCGCCGGCCTCCACGAGAAGTACGGCGACCTGCGCGTGATGGACACGCCGCTGTCGGAGAACGGCATCCTCGGCACCGCGGTCGGCATGGGCCTCTACGGCCTGCGGCCGGTGCCCGAGATCCAGTTCCTCGACTTCATCTACCCCGGCTTCGACCAGATCGTCTCGGAGATGGCGAAGTTCCGCTACCGCTCCGGCGGCGAGTACCCCTGCCCGTGCGTCGTGCGCTCGCCCTCGGGCGGCGGCATCAAGGGCGGCCACTACCACTCGCAGTCGGCGGAGAGCTACTTCATCCACACGCCGGGCCTGCGCGTGGTGATGCCGTCCACGCCGCGCGACGCGAAGGGCATGCTGCTCGCGTCGATCTTCCAGGACGACCCGGTGATCTTCCTCGAGCCGAAGGCGCTGTACCGCCACGCGAAGGAGGAGGTCGAGTCGGGCTACTTCGAGGTCGAGCTCGGCAAGGCCCGCCTCGTCAAGGCCGGCGACGCGGTCACGCTCGTCAGCTGGGGCTCGATGGTCGTGACCTGCGAGCAGGCCGTCGCGAAGGCCGCCGAGAAGGGCGTCTCGGTCGAGCTGATCGACCTGCGCAGCCTCCTCCCGTGGGACACCGACGCGGTGATGGCGTCGGTCAAGAAGACCGGCCGCCTCGTGATCGCGCAGGAGGCCCCGCGCACGCTCGGCTTCGCCAGCGAGATCGCGGCCACGGCCGCCGAGAAGGCCATCGACTCGCTGCGCGCGCCGATCGCCCGCGTCTCGGGCTTCGACACGCCGTTCCCGTACACGCTCGAGCACGTCTACAAGCCCGACGCGCAGCGCATCCTGAACGCGATCGACTACGTCGCGCGCTACGACTGACGCGCCCCCCACCGAGCCCCCCCACCGTCCCCCCCGCTCCGGCCCCTCGACCAGCAACGCACCGCGGAGACGTCCCCATGGCGTTCGAGTTCAAGCTTCCCGACATCGGCGAGGGCCTCACCGAGGGCGAGATCACGAAGTGGCTCGTCACCGAAGGCCAGACCGTCACGGCCGACCAGCCGATGGTCGAGGTCCTCACGGACAAGGCCACCGTCGAGATCACCGCGCCCCGCGCGGGCGTCATCGAGAAGATCCTCGTCCCCGGCGGCACGAAGG
>JAEUHO010000527.1 GCA_016795345.1 Planctomycetia bacterium
GCGGGGGCGCCCGCGACGCCTCCGGCCGCCAAGGGGTCGATCCACGAGGTCGGCCACCACCCGGACGCCACCGACGACGAGAAGCAGACCATCGACCAGCTGATCCAGAAGGCGGTCTTCGAGAGCGGCGGCGCCGACAGCCGCGACGCCGGCAAGGCGCTGGTGGCGCTCGGCTACAAGGCCGCGCCGCGGCTGATCAACGTCTTCCACACGGTGAAGACGGGCGAGGGCTTCGACGACCTGCAGGGGCGCGTGAAGGCGAGCGTCGCCGACGGGCTGCTGCGGAAGATCGACGGCTACCAGGAGCGGCTGCGCCGCAACAAGTCGCAGATCAAGGCGACGTCCGACGCGAAGTTCGCCGAGAGCACGGCCAAGGGCTGGATGCTCTGGTGGGACACCGGCACGTGGAAGGACAAGCCGCAGAAGCCCTGGGACGAGCGCATCGACGGCGCCGAGGAAGAGGCCCGCAAGGCCGGGGAGTCGGGCGACAAGTGACGGAGGCGGTCCATCGTCGTCCCCGGCGCTCGGGGCCGGGGCCGGTCGAGCGGCCGTTCAAGCTCACCACCCGCTTCGTGCCGCGCGGCGACCAGCCCGCGGCCATCGACGCGCTCGTGCGCGGGGTCGAGGCGGGCAAACGCCACCAGGTGCTGCTCGGCGTCACCGGGTCGGGCAAGACGTTCACGGTCGCCAACGTCATCGCGCGGCTCGGCCGGCCGGCGTTGGTGCTCGCGCCCAACAAGACGCTGGCCGCGCAGCTCTTCGACGAGATGCGCGAGCTGTTCCCCGAGAACGCCGTCGAGTACTTCGTCTCGTTCTACGACTACTACCAGCCCGAGGCCTACATCCCGTCGACGGACACGTTCATCGAGAAGGACTCCTCGATCAACGACCGCATCGACCGGATGCGGCACGCCGCCACCCGCGCGGTGCTCACCCGGCGCGACACGATCGTCGTCGCCAGCGTCTCGTGCATCTACGCCCTCGGCTCGCCGGAGGAGTACGAGGCCATGCACGTCGCCGTCCGCGCGGGCGAGCGCGTGGACCGCGACGACGTGCTGCGGCGGCTCGTGCGGATCCAGTACCGGCGCGACGAGCTGACCCGCGGCCGCGGCACGTTCCGCGCCCGCGGCGACGTGCTCGAGGTGGGGCCCGCCGACCGCGACGACCGCGTCGTCCGGATCGAGTGGTTCGGCGACGAGATCGAGCGCATCGAGGAGGTGGACGCGCTCACGGGCGAGCTGCTGCGCGCGCTGCCCGAGGCGGCCTTCTACCCGACGAGCCACCACGTCACGCGCGAGGACGGGCTCAAGCGGGCGGTCGAGGCCATCGAGGCGGAGCTCGACGAGCGCGTCGGGTTCCTGCGCCGGCACAAGCAGCCGCTCGAGGCCGACCGCCTCCTGCGGCGGACGCGGTACGACCTCGAGCTCCTGCGCGAGACCGGCTTCTGCCCGGGCATCGAGAACTACTCGCGCCACCTCGACGGCCGGGCCCCGGGCGAGCCGCCGTGGACGCTCCTCGACTACTTCCCCGACGACTTCCTGATGGTCGTGGACGAGAGCCACGTGACGATCCCGCAGGTCGGCGGGATGTTCCAGGGCGACCGCTCGCGCAAGACGACGCTCGTCGAGCACGGCTTCCGCCTGCCGTGCGCCCTCGACAACCGGCCGCTGACGTTCGCCGAGTTCGAGGTCCGGCTGCCGATGGTCCTCCACGTGTCGGCGACGCCGGGCCCGTGGGAGCGCGAGAAGGCGGGCGGCATCGACGCCGAGCAGGTGGTGCGGCCGACGGGGATCGTGGACCCGCCGGTGATCGTGCGGCCCGCGCGGCACCAGGTGGACGACCTGCTCGGCGAGGTGCGCCAGCGCACGGCGCGCAACGAGCGCGTGCTCGTGACGACGCTGACGAAGCGCATGGCGGAGGAGCTGACCGAGCACTTCGCCGACGTCGGCGTGAAGGTCCGGTACCTCCACAGCGACGTGACGACGCTCGAGCGCGCGAGCATCCTCAAGGACCTGCGGCTCGGGGTCTTCGACGTCCTGGTCGGCATCAACCTCCTGCGCGAGGGACTCGACCTGCCCGAGGTGTCGCTGGTGGCCGTCCTCGACGCCGACCGCGAGGGCTTCCTGCGGTCCGAGACGTCGCTGATCCAGACGTCGGGTCGCGCGGCCCGCAACGCACACGGGACGGTGATCTTCTACGCCGACGCCGAGACCGACTCGATGAAGCGGGCGCTCGCCGAGATGGAGCGGCGCCGCAAACACCAGCGCGCCTACAACGAGGCGCACCACATCACGCCGACGAGCGTCGTGCGCGGGGTGCGCGCGACGGTCGCCGAGGCGTACGCCGAGCGCGACTACGTCGACCTCACGGGCCTCGACCGCGAGGAGGCCGACGCCGGCAGCGACCGTGCGTCGCTCGAGCGTCGCCGCGCCGACGCCGAGAAGCGCATGCGCGAGGCGGCGAAGGCGATGAAGTTCGAGGACGCGGCGAAGGCGCGCGACGAGATGCGCCGCCTCGACGCCGAGCTCCTCCGCCTCGACGCGATCTAGGCTCCTCGGCCCGCGCCCTACGGGCTTCCGTGACCTTCCGCGCCGCCGCCATCGCGGACGGTGTCAGGGTCATCGCGCTGAACGCGCGTCGGCGCGACCGGCGGGCGGGCACAAGGCCCGCGTCCGACGGGTCTCCGTGCCCTTCCGCGTCGCCGCCATCGTGGACGGTGTCAGGGTCATCGCGCTGAACGCGCGTCGGCGCGACCGGCGGGCGGGCGCAAGGCCCGCGCCCTACGGGCTTCCGTGACCTTCCGCGTCGCTGCCATCGCGGACGGTGTCAGGGCCGTCGCGCTGAACGTGCGTCGGCGCGACCGGCGGGCGGGCACAGGGCCCGCGCCCTACGGGCGTCCGGGACCTTCCGCGTCGCCGCGATCGCGGACGGTGCCAGGGCCGTCGCGCTGAACGTGCGTCGGCGCGACCGGCGGGCGGGCACAGGGCCCGCGCCCCACGGGTCTCCGTGACCTTCCGCGTCGACTCCTTCGCGGACGGTGTCAGGGGCGTCGAGCTGAACGTGCGTCGGCGCGACCGGCGGGCGGGCACAAGGCCCGCGCCCTACGGGCTTCCGTGACCTTCCGCGTCGCCGC
>JAEUHO010000539.1 GCA_016795345.1 Planctomycetia bacterium
CGTCCCGCCGCCCTTGAAGTCGAGGGCGACGTACGCGAGCTTGTCGGTGCCCGGCGGGTGGAACAGCAGGAGCTCGCCGGTGAAGACCGACGTCGGTCCGCCGTAGGCCGCCGCGGGGCGCGTGCTGTACTTCTTCGAGCGCCACGCCGCGACCTTCACGCCGTCCACCTTGAGCGGGACGGGCGCGACGGCGACCGGCCCCGAGAAGACCGACCAGTCCACGCGCTGGTACTTGTCCCCGAGCGTCGCGGCGACGTCGAGGGCGGTGTCGGACGCGCGCTGCTCGCGCGGCCCGTCGCCGGCCGACAGCGGCACGACCCCCGCGTAGAGCATCGACACGCTCCCGCCGCGGAAGTTGATGTACTGGACGATCACGCCGTCGCCGTCGAGGCTCGTCGGGACGGTGTTGATCCGCGGCGCCTGGACCCAGAACCGCTCGGGCAGCCCCAGCACGAGGCTGGTCTCCGCGTCCACCGGCACGGAGACCGTGGTCGGCACGTCGCGGATCGGCGCGTTGATCGGCTCCTCCTTCACCGTCGGCCGCGGCGCGGGGCGCGGCGGTCCACCCTTCGCGTCGGCGGACGGCGCCGGCGCGAGGGCGGCGGCGACCGCCAGCGTCGTCGCGACGACGGTCCTCCGGGCGAGGGACGCGAGGCCCGGCGCGCGGCGGGGCGAGGGGGGCGGGGCACCCATGGTGTCCATGCTCGCGTGCCGGCCCGGCCCCGTCGAGGGGGAACCCCGTCCGACCGGGACCGTCGGCCCCCTCGCGGCGCGCGGGGCGTACGATCGCGCGACGTCCGTCGTCCGGAGCCTCCCATGCGCCCCCGTCGCCCCCTGTTCGCCGGCCTCGCGACCGTCGTCGCCCTCCTCGCCGCCGTCGTCCCCGCCCGGGGTGACGACGCGGTCACGACGCGGGTCCGCGCGTTCCTCGACGCCACCACGCCGGAGGCCCGCGCCGAGGCGGCGAAGGCCCTCGTGGCCGCGAAGCCCCCGTTCGCGGCGGTGGCGTCGGCGCTCGCGGCGGGTCGCGCGTACGCGAAGGACGTCCCGACGGGCTGGCTCGAGCGGACGCAGCGGTGCAGCGACGGCAAGGACCGGCCGTACCTCCTGTACGTCCCCGAGGGCTACGACCCGGCGAAGCGGTATCGGTTGGTCCTCGACCTCCACGGCGGCGTGTCGCGACCGGCGCTGCTCACCCACGACGAGCTGCGGCAGATGGCGCAGCTCCGCGGGCCGCACGCGGAGGCGAACGGCTACCTCCTCGCGCTGCCGACGGGGGAGGCGAAGGCCGAGTGGTGGACGCCGGTCGGCGTGAGCAACGTGCTCGGCATCGTCGCCGCCACCAAGCGCGTCTACGCCGTGGACGACGACCTCGTGGTCGTCACGGGCTTCTCCGACGGCGCGTCCGGGTCGTACTACCTCGCGCTGACGCACCCGACCCCGTTCGCCGCGTTCGTGCCGCTGAACGGTCACCTGGGCGTCGCCGGCGCGGGCGGCCTGCAGGTGCACCTCGACGGCCTGCGCAACACACCGGTCCACGCGATCAACACCGACCTCGACAGCCTCTACCCCTCGGCCGCCATCCGGCCGATCGCCGACGCCCTGAAGGCGACGGACGCGCCGTTCACGTGGCGCGAGGTGAAGGGCTTCGCCCACGACCCGAGCTACCTCGCGACCGAGCGCGCGCCGATCTGGGCGTGGGAGCAGGGCGTGCGTCGCGTGCCGCACCCCGCGCGCGTCGTCTGGGCCGGGACGGCGGACGCGCCGTCGCGGGTGTTCGGCCTCGGCCACGTCACGGTCAGCGCGTCCGGCACCACGCGCGCGGAGGACGACGTCAACCCGCTCCTCCCGCCCGGCCGCGTCCGGCTCGGCGTCGTGGTGGACGCCGCGCACGCGGGCGACGGGGTGCGCATCGGCGAGGTGGGCGACGGCACGCCGGCGCAGGCGGCGGGCCTCGCGTCGGGCGACGTGATCGTGGCCCTCGGCGAGGCGAAGGTCGGCACGCAGCGCGACCTGCGCGCGGCCCTCGCGGGCCGCAAGCCCGGCGAGACGGTGAAGGTGACCGTGCGCCGCGGGGAGGCGACGCTCGTGAAGGACCTCACGTTCCCCGAGGCCGGGCCGGAGCCCGCGTTCCGCCGCGGGAAGCCGTTCGGGGTCCTCGAGGCGACGCGCGCCGGCAACGGGTTCGACGTCACCTGCCGCGGCGTGGACGCGTTCGAGCTCTGGCTCGGCGTCGGGACCGTCGACTTCGCGGCGCCGGTCGTCGTGCGCGTGAACGGCGTCGAGGCGTTCCGCGGCCCGGTGGCCGAGGACCTCGCGTTCCTCCTCGAGCGCGCGGCGGCCGACGACGACCGCACGATGCTCTACGCCGCGCGCCTCGCCGTGAAGGTGCCCCCGCCGCCGAAGTGACGCGCCGGCGGCCGCCCGTCCGGCGTGGAGGACGGCTCCGACCGGATCGTCCGCGGGGTCGATCGCCCAGACGTTCCGCCTCGGTCGGAGTCCTCCGACATCGCGGATGACGATCGCAAGACGCCCATGGCGTCCGTTCGGACGTAGGGGCGGCCGTCGCGGCCGCCCGGCTGGCGCCGAGACCCCACCTGGGTCCTCGTCGCCGCGCCGTCGAAGGTCGCGTGCGCCGGCGGCCGGGCCTCGGGTCCCGGGAGGGGATCGCTACGGGGCGACGACGCGCGGGACGTACCACGCCGGGTCGTCGAGGAGCGCCTTGCGCACGCCGTCCGCGAGGTCGAGGTCGCGCAGCAGCGACTCGACGAGCTCGGCCGACGCCTCGCCGGCCGCCATCGCCTCGGCGAACGTGTAGTGCTTCACGCGCTTCGCCGGCACCGCCGGGAGGCCGCGGGTCGCCCGCGCGGTGAACGCGTCGGCCGCCGCCTCGAGGCGCGGCTCCACGACGTCGGCCGCGAGCCCGAGCTTGCCGCGCAGCACCCCGACCAGCTTGCCGCGCACGTCCGCCGGCGTCGCGCCGGTCAGGATCGGCGACGTGTGGATCACCATCAGCGTCGGGTCGTAGAGGTCGATCGAGGCCACGCCGCGCAGCTCCGGGTCGACCCACAGCGGCCGCTGCGCCTCCGTGAGCACCACCCAGAGGCCGTCCATGAACCGGCCCTTCAGCCGCATCTCGTCGAGCAGGTGCCGCGCGCGCGGCGTCGTCGGCGTCCAGGCGGCGCGGACGCGGGCGAACTCCTCCTCGAACGCGAGCCCGAGCCGCTCGAACTCCGCCGCCTGCGACGGCGTGAGCGGCTGGCCGCCCTGCTCGAGGACCCCCGCGAGGAGGTTGGTCGCGCTGATGGGGTGGGTCAGCTCGCCGTTGTGCTGCGCGGCGGTCGGCATGCGGTCGAGGGTGCGGTACTCGTACTTCCGCATCTGCTCGACGTGCTCCTGCAGCCGCACGAGGAGCTCGCGCGGCACGGGCTCGCCGGCCTGCTGCTTGCGGTACACCTCGACGATCGTGTCGGACGTGACCTTCGCCGCGGTCGCGAGCGTGGGCCAGTCCGCGTCGCGCACGGCGTCGAGGCGGCCCATC
>JAEUHO010000542.1 GCA_016795345.1 Planctomycetia bacterium
CGGCCTCGTCGACGACGTCCTGCGCACCGCGGGCCCCGCGGCGCACCGCGAGCGCGTCGAGGTCCGGCGCGAGCTGGCGCCGGTCCCGCCGGTCCTCGGCGACGCGGCGCAGCTGCACCAGGTGGCCCTGAACCTCGTCACGAACGCCCTGCAGGCCGTGGACGAGGGCGAGGCGGTCGTCGTCGCGCTGCGGACCGAGGGCGACCGCGTCGTGCTCGAGGTGCGCGACGAGGGGCCCGGCGTCGACCCCGCCATCCGCGACCGCATCTTCGAGCCCTTCTTCACCGCCCGCGACGGGGGGACCGGGCTCGGCCTGTTCGTCTCCTACGGGATCGTGACCCGCCACGGCGGCACCCTCGAGGTCGGCGACGCCCCGGAGGGCGGCGCGCGGTTCACGGTGCGGCTGCCGTGCGCCACCGTCGCGGGCGCCGCCCCGGCGAAGTAGGCTCTTCCGCGTGACCGCCCCCGCACCCGCCGCCGGCCGCCGGATCCTCGTGATCGAGGACGAGGAGTCGATGCGCCACGCGCTCGGCAAGGCCCTGGCGCGCGCGGGGTGGAGCGTCGAGGCCGCGCCCACCGGGCGCGAGGGCGTCGAGCGGCTGCGCACGACGCGGTACGACGTCGTCCTCTCGGACGTGCGGCTGCCCGACCTCTCGGGCCTCGACGTCGTCGCGCTGGTCACCGAGACGTCGCCGGGGACGCCCGTCGTCGTCATGACGGCGTTCGGGACCGTCGAGACCGCGCTCGTCGCCATGAAGCGGGGCGCGCGCGACTTCGTCACCAAGCCGTTCGACATGCCCGTCCTGCTGCAGATCCTCGAGCGCGCGGTCGGCGCGCCGGCGCCGACGGGCGACGCGCGGCTGCGCATCGAGGTGGAGCGGCGGTTCGCGCCGCAGGAGTTCGCGCGCGTCGAGACCGAGCTGCGGCGCGCGCCCGCCGACGAGCCGCCGGCCGCGCCGGCGGAGCCGGGCGAGGCCGCGCTCCCGCGGGCCGGCGACGACCCGCTCGAGCTGCGCGACGCGCAGCGCCGCTTCGAGATCCGCTACGTCGAGGACCTGCTCGCGCGCACGGGCGGCAACGTCGCGGCGGCCGCGCGGCTCGCGGGCATCTCGCGCCCGAACCTGCACAAGAAGCTCAAGGTGCTCGGCGTGGACCCGGCGAAGTTCAAGCGGGCCCACCGCCGCGGGCGCTCCGCCGGGACGTGACGGGTGCCCTCGGACGGGCGCCCCGGGGCCCGCGCCGCGCGAGGGGCGCGGCACCGCCCGGGAACGCCGGCGCGTCGAGCGTGCCGCCCGGGAGACGCCCCGCGCGGGCCGCGCGCGGCGACGCGCCCGTCCGTTCTTCCGCGACCCGGCCGCCCGGCGTGAAATGGGGGCGTCCCCGGAGGGCGTCGCCGTGAACAAGGTCCTCGTCGTCGGCTCCATCCTCGTGATCGCCGCGGCCGCGTACGTGCTGAAGCCGCTGCTCTTCCCGGGCGCGTCGGACGCGCTCACGTTGTACTGCTCCGTGGACCAGGACCAGTCGCAGCCCGTGGTCGAGGAGTACCGCAAGGTCTCCGGCAAGGCCGTGAGCCTCGTCGGCGAGACGGAGGCGAACCGCAGCATCGGCATCACGAAGCGGCTGGAGGCGGAGCGCGAGCACCCCGTCGCCGACGTCGTGTGGGCGAACGAGATCATGAACACCGTCGCGCTCGCCGACCTCGGCGTCTTCGCGCCCATGCCCAAGGACCTCGTCGAGGCGTTCCCCGAGCGCTGGCGCGACGCGAAGGGCCGCTTCGTCGCGTTCGCGGGCCGCGCGCGCATCCTCCTCGTCAACACGAAGCTCCTGCCCGACCCGAAGGACTGGCCGACCTCCGTCGCCGACCTCCTCGACACGCGGTTCGGCGGCGAGGGGCGGCGGATGGCCATGGCCCGGCCCCTCGTCGGCACGACCTACGCGCACGCCGTCGCGCTCCTGACGCGCGACGCCGAGGCCGGGAAGAAGTTCTTCACCGACGTCGCGGCCCGCGCCGCGGCCGGCGACGTCAAGATCCTCCCGGGCAACGGCACGGTGATGCGCCTCGTCGCCGACGCGTCCAACGGCATCGCGTGGGGCCTCACCGACACCGACGACGCGCGCGTCGCGATCGAGCGGGGCGATCCCGTGGCGGTCGTCTACCCCGACCAGGCCGACGGCCGGCCGGGCACGCTCGTGATCCCGAACACGGTCGCCCTCGTCCGCGGCGGCGACTTCCCGGCCGACGCCGAGGCCTTCGCGCGCTGGCTCCTCTCGAAGGCCAACGAGGGTCGCCTCGCCGCCGGGCCCATCGCCAACATCCCGCTCCGCGACGACGTCGAGGCGCCCGCGCACGTGAAGCGGCCGGGCCGCGACTTCCGCGCGATGGACGTCGACTGGGCGGCCGTCGGCCGCGACCGCGACCGCTGGCAGGGCTTCCTGGCGGGGCTCTTCCAGGCGAAGTAGACGGCGCCCGTCCGCCCCGGCCCGCGCCCGGCGCACGACGGCGGCTTGACGTGGGCCCAGGGTCGGGCACCGTGGGTGGGTCGGTCGCCGTGCGCCCATCGTCCAGAGGCCTAGGACGCCAGCCTTTCAAGCTGGTAACACGGGTTCGAATCCCGTTGGGCGTACCACCCGCTCCCGGGGCGACGCGGACCCCCGCGGGGGACCGCGAGGCCCGGTGGCTTCCGAGGGGCAGGCGCTCGCGATCTGGGCGCTCGGGATGTTGGCGCTCGGGATGTTGGCGCTCGGGATATTGGCGCTCGCGAACCTGGCGCTCGCGCCGTCGGGCCCGGCGATACACGCCCCGCCATGCAGGCCCCGCAGTGCAGGCCCCGCCATGCAGGCCGCGCGAGGCAGGCCCCGCGACGCCGGCCCCGCGACGCCGTCAGCGCCGGACCGAGACCCCGTCGAGCACGCCCCAGAAGACGTCGTAGCTGGGCTCGTCCCCGGGCAGTTCGACGCCGCGGCGTTTGCTTGCGAAGCAGATGCGCGTCGGGCCCCGCGGGGGCACCCACGGGCTCGGGTGCTTGTCGCGGTGCCGGCCGCTCGTGAGGCTGCCGAGGTGCGCGCCGTCGGTCGCGCGGATCAGCTCGAGCCGGCGCTTCACCGTCTCGCCCTCGGTGTGGAACACCACGAGGTCGCGGCCGACGAAGAACGGGTGCTTGTGGAACCCCGGCGCGGTCGTGAGCCGGCGCACGTCGCCGCCGTCGGCGTCGCAGGTGAACACGTGGCTCTCGCCCGCGTCGGTCACGCCGAGGTACGCGTGGAAGGCGAGCCGCTTGCCGTCGGGCGACCACGTCGGGTGGCAGTCGTTGCGCTCCTTCGACGCGGTGAGCCGCGCGCGCGGGCCCACGGTCGCGCCGTCGAGCGGCGCCTTCCAGAGGTGGAAGTTGCCCGGGGAGCCCTCGTCGGAGAACCACGCGAGCCAGCGCCCGTCGGGGGACACGCTCGGGTGCTTGAACGACACCTTCGGGTCGGCGAGCACCACCGCGCGGTCCGACGGGTCGTCCACGGCGACGCGCTGGATCGTCCACGGCGCGTCGTTCGCGGCCTGGGCGCGGAACCAGACGTGGCGCCCGTCGGGGTGGAAGGCCGGCTGGGTGTGGTTCCCGCGGTCGCAGGTGAGGGGCCGCCCGCCGCGGCCGTCGGCGCCGACGACGTACAGCTGGATCCAGCCGTAGGCGCCGCCGTAGTACGCGAGGCGCTTCCCGTCGGGCGCGAAGACGGGGTGCTCGCACCCCTCGAGCCCGAAGGTGACCTGTCGTTCGTCGAGGAGCCGGATGCCGTCGCCCATGGGCGCAGGATACCCGCGGGGCGCCCCGACCGGCGTCGCGCGGCGGTCGGGGCGTACCATGGGCCCATGGCAAAGCGACCCGGCAAGGCGACCCGCTCCACGACGCCGAAGGAGCCGACGGCGTTCCCGCTCCGCGGCGACGCGCCGTTCATCGAGCTGCAGCAGCTGCTGAAGGCCGTGGGCGCGGCCGACACCGGCGGCGGCGCGAAGGTCGCGATCCAGGAGGGCGAGGTGCGCGTGAACGGCGCCGTCGAGGTGCGCCGGAGCCGCAAGCTCGTGCCCGGCGACGTCGTCGTCCACAAGGGTCGGTGGTGGAAGGTCGTGGCGGGCGCGAACGCGCCGGCGAGCTGACGCGGAGCTCCCGCGCGCCGGCGCCCGGCGCGCGCCGGGCCTCGCGTGCCCCGCGGGTCGGTGGTCCGCGTCGGGGGTCCTCGGCCGGAACCCGGCGCGCGCCGGGCCTCGCGTACCCCGCGTTGAGTTCGCGCGCGGGCCCGTGGTTGCCGCGGACCGCGGCGTCAGTCCGACGGCGCGCGGCCGCCGCCGCGCCGGCGATCGTTGCCGCCGCCGCGGCCACGTCCGCGGTTGCCGTCGCCGGCCTCCGTGTTGCGGTTCGTGCCGGGCCCAGCGTCGGGTCCCGTGTCGAGGTCCGCGTCGAGCGCTCCGTCGTCGTCGGCGTCGTCGTCGGTGTCGTCGGCGTGTTCTTCGTCGTGGTCTGCTTCGGGGGCGGCCGTGCCGTCGGGTCCGCGGCCGGGCCTCGCGGTCGGGGCGCCGGCGCCGCGGGCGCGCGGGTGGGCCGCGTCGTAGACCTTCTTGAGCGCCTCGAGCGTGAGGTGCGTGTAGACCTGCGTGGACGCCAACGAGGCGTGGCCGAGCATCTCCTGCACCTCGCGCAGGTTGGCGCCGGCCTCGAGCAGGTGGGTCGCGAAGGAGTGGCGGAGGACGTGGGGGCTCGTCCCGGGCGGCAGGCCCGCGGCGCGCGCGTGCTGGTCGAGGACGCGGGCGATGCCGCGCACCGTGAGGCGGCCGCCGGTCTTGTTGAGGAAGACGGCCGAGCGGTGCCGCCGACGGCGCAGGCGCTCGGTCGCGTCGAGGTAGGCGGCGAGCGCGGCGAGCGCGGGGCGCCCGAGGCCCGCGAGGCGCTCCTTGCGGCCCTTGCCGCGCAGGAGCGCGGTGCCCTCGGCCACGTCGAGGTCGCCGAGGTCGAGCGCCGACGCCTCCGCCACGCGCGCGCCCGTCGAGTACAGGACCTCGAGGATCGCGCGGTCGCGGCGGCCCGCCCACGTGTCGGCCTTCGGCGCGAGCAGCAGCGCCTCGACCTGCGCGCGGGTGAGGAATCGCGGCAACGGGCGGCCGCGTTTGGCGACCTTGAGGGCCGCGGCGGGGTCGACGTCGACCCGCCCTTCGGCCGCGAGCCAGCGGAAGAACGCGCGGATCGCCGACACCTTGCGCGCCACGGAGCGGACGTGGAGGCCCTTCCCGGCCAGCGTCGCGAGGTGGCGGCGGAGCGCGACGACGTCGACGTCGCGGACCGCCACCGGGCCCGCGGCCTCCAGCGTGTCCACCAGCTCGACGAGGTCGCCGGTGTACGCGCGGAGCGTGTGGGGCGAGAGGTGGCGCGCCGTCTGCTGGTGGTGGAGGAACGCCTCCACGTCGTCGAAGAGGGACGCGGCGCGGCTCACGGGTTGGCCTCCGCCAGCGCGCGCGCGAGGGCCGCGCCCTTCGTGAGCGTCTCCACGCGCTCGGCCTCGGGGTCGGAGAGCAGGGTGACGCCGCCGCCCACGCGGTAGCTCGCGCGGCCGCGCGCCACGATCACCGTGCGGATGGCCACCGCCAGGTCGAGGTCGCCGCCGTCGTCGAGCCAGCCGATCGCGCCGCAGTACGGCCCGCGGCCCTCGCGCTCGAGCGCGTCGATCACCTTCATCGCCTCGACCTTCGGCGCGCCCGTCACGCTGCCCGGCGGGAACGCGCCGCGCACGAGGTCGAGCCCCGTCGCGCCGCGCGCGAGCCGGCCCTCCACCACGCCGACGCCCTGGAACACCGTCGCGTACCGCTCCACGCGCCGCGGCACCACCACGCGCACGCTGCCCGGCCGGCACGTCCGGCCGAGGTCGTTGCGCGCGAGGTCCACGATCATCGCGAGCTCGGCCCGGTCCTTCACGCTCGCGACGAGGTCGCGGCGGTGCCGGCGGTCCTCGGCGGGCGTCGCGCCGCGCGGCCGCGTGCCCTTCATGGGCCGCGTCTCCGCGCGGTCGCCCTCGAGCGCGAGGAAGCGCTCGGGCGACGCCGACACGACGACGCGGCCGTCGCCGACGTCGAGGTACGTGAGGAACGGCGCGGGCGAGCGCGTCGCGAGGGCCGCGAAGACGTCGAGCGCGGACCCGACGCTCGGCGCGTCGAAGCGCTGCGACAGGTTGGCCTGGAAGAGGTCGCCCGCGCGGATGCGCTCGACGATCTCCGCGACGCGACGTCGGTACGCCGTCGGCGGCACGGCGGGCCTCGCGGTCGCGCGGGCCGGCGCCCGCGGGACCGGCGCGTGCGGGACCGGCGCGTGCGACGTCGGTCGGGGGGGCGGGACGCGAGGCCCGGTCGGGGGGCGCGCGTCCGCGCCGGCGACGCGCTCGAGCAGGCGACGCGCGGCCGCGCGGGCCGCGGCCGCCGTCGCGCCGGTGCCGGCGACGTACACCCGGCGGGTCCGGTGATCCCACGCGAGGACGGCGTCGTACCGCGCCGAGGACATCACGGGGAAGCCCAGCGGCGCCGGGCGGGGGGGCGGCGTCCGCTCGATGGCGCTGCGGACCTCGTAGCCGATGGAGGTCACCCAGCCCCCGGCGAAGGGGAGGCGGGGGCCGATCCGGCGCACCCGCCTCGGCCATCGGCGGGCGAGGGCCGCGAGGGGGTCGGCGCGCCCCGGGCCCGCGGTGGCGGCGTCCAGCGTGTCCACGGGGTCCGACCCCGCGAAACTGAACGTGGCGAGGTCCCGGGGGCCCGCGGCGGCGAAACGCAGGAACGGGCGCGGCCGGTCCGCGAGCCGTCGGAGGGCCTCGAGGGGGGCCGGCGGGCGCGCCACGGGCAGGACGACCGAGACGAGGGGGGCGGGGGCCGCCATCCCGCCATGCTACGGGGTCGGACCCCCGCGCCGGGTCGTCCCCGCGATCGGCAGGGTTCTTGCATTCCCCGTTCCGGCGGCCGCCCGAGGGCCGTCCGGACCGGTGCGAACCAAGTTGTCCCGGGGATCGTCCCCGGACGGATACAATTCTCCGCCGGTCGAGGAGATCGTCATGACGCTCGTACCCCACTCGTTGCTCTCGTTCCGCCGCGGCGCCGCGCTCCTGCTCGGGGCCGCGCGCGCCGGGTTCGGCGCGGGCCGTGTCGCGCTGGGCTGTGTCGCGCTCGCGGTCGTCGCGCCGGCGGCGTTCGCCGACGACGTGAAGCCGGCGCCGTCCGCTCCGCCCGCGGAGCCGGGCATGGGCGATCCGGGCATGGCGGAGCCGGCGATGGACGAGCCGGCGATGGACGACCCGGCGATGGACGACCCGGCGATGGGCGACCCGGCGATGGCCGATCCCGCGCCGGCCGCCGCCGACGCCGCGCCGAAGCGCGGCGGCATCGCGAACCCGTTCCACGACCCGAAGGCGAGCGTCACGATCAAGGACGCCGAGGTCGAGGCGGGCCGGCTGAAGGACCTCCTCAAGAAGTCGAAGTCCGACAACCAGGACATCCTCGCGTCGCTCGACGCGCTCGCGAAGGCGTACGCGAACCTCGTCCCGAACGACGACGCGGCGAAGGCCACGTTCGAGGCCGACAGCGCCCGCTTCCACAAGGAGGCCGAGAAGCTCTTCCTCGACGCGTTCGAGCTGAAGTACGTCAAGCCCAACACCAGCGCCAACCTGCGCGACGACGTCAACATCAAGGCCGCGCAGATCCTCGGCTGGTGCCGCCCCGAGGTCACCAACAAGATCATCGCGATCCTCGAGACCAAGATCTTCAAGGCGAAGGACTACGACCCGCCGACGACGCTCTACGACGAGGCGTTCAAGGCGATCGCGCTCCTCAACACGAAGGACGGCTTCAACTACTGCCTCGAGTGGGTGAAGTACTCGACCAACAAGGGCGACGCCGAGCGCACCAAGGCGATGTACGAGGCCATCATCCTCTTCACGGACGTGAAGGGCACGGTGCGCCACGACTTCGTCAAGAAGTCGCTGATCTCCTTCATCGGCACCGAGTCGTCGGCCGAGCGCGGCCGCACGAAGGAGGAGCAGACGCAGAAGGTCGTGTGGGACAAGGTGAAGGGCGCGATCATCAAGGCCATGCAGGTCTACTGCAAGGAGCCGAAGGCCAAGGACGGCGTGCTCATGGCGAAGCTGCGCGACTTCAACGACTGGTTCCGCGACCACGACTCGCCGCGCGACCCCACGTGGGTCGATCCGAAGGTCGTCGGCGACGGGAAGTAGCCCGTCTCGCCGTCGGGTCGCCGGCGTCGTGATGGGGCCCCGTCTCGGCCCCCCGCGACGCCGGCGTCCCGTTCGCGGCCCCCCGCTCCCGAACCCCCGCTCCCGAACCCTCGATCCCTGGTCCTCCCGATCACCGTGCCCCAACCGCGTCGCGTCCCGCCGAAGGTCGTGCCCGCGGGAGGGGGGACGGCGGTGGCCCTCGGGGCGTCCACCGCGCTCCTGCTGTTCTCCGCGCTGACCGTCGCGTCCAGCTTCTGGACCCGGCGGGACCCCGGCGCGACCGTGTTGCCCCCGCGCGCGACCGTGCCCGTGGACGTCGACGTGTGGGTCGGCGAGGTCGCCCCGGGGGTCAAGGCCGTCCTGTCGGCGGAGTGGAACCAGCCCGACTGGGACCGACAGCAGGACGAGCGGTGGAGCGCCGGCCTCGGGGCCCAGAGCGGGGCGGGCCTCGCGTTCTACGCGCTGGTCGCCTTCAACACGTCGGACGCGCCGGTGGACCTCTCGTTCCCGCCGGGCGCGTACCGGATCGTGCCGGCCCCCGCGACCGAGCACCCGGGGGCGCCGGCGGCCGATCCGGGGGTCGAGTCGGTCGATCTCGCGGCCTGGCTCGCGAAGCCCGACGTCGCGGCCTCGGCCGCGGCGACCACGCTGAAGATGTTGGGCGCCGACCGGGGGACCGTTTCCATCCCCCCCGGTAAGATGCTCCGACGGCCGCTCGCGTTCCCCCGGCGGATCCCGCTGGAGACCGCCGTCGCGGTGGTCCGGTCGGACGGGACGACGTTCCACCGTCGTCGGATGCGAAGGTCGGAGTGGGCGGGCCTGCTGGCCTCGCCGTCCCTGGAGCAGATCCGTGCGCTGTGAGCGGCTGACCCGATGAACCCTCCCGCCTCGCCCGCCGCCGGCTCGCCCGACGCCGACCCGGATGGCGTGCTCGAGCCGCTCGGCCCGCCGCTCCGGAGGCCGAGCCCCCCGATCCTCGGGCCGGTGCCCACGCCGGCGCGCGGGGACGACGGGGCCGACGACGGCGGTCGGTACCGCCGGGCCGCGCGTCCGGCGCCGCCCCCGGGCGAGTCGCGCGGCGTCGAGGACCCGTTCGCGTCGTCGAACGACGTCTCCCTGACGCCCGCGTCCACCGGCGGCAGCCGCGCGATCGCGGAGCCGCTCGCGGCCCTCGCCGCGGCGTTCCAGGCGAACGCCGAGGCCCTGCGCCGCTCGCAGGAGATGCAGGCCGAGCTGGGCCGCGCGCTCCAGCGCGGCGACCGCAGCGAGGTGATGGTCCAGACGACGGGCGCGCTCAACGAGACGTTCAAGGGGCTCACGCAGGTCCAGCGCAGCCTCGTCTCGCGCATCGACGCCTCGGAGCGGTCGGCGAAGGAGGGGCGGTGGTTCCTGCCCATCCTCGTGCTCGGGGCCATGGCGGTGCTCGGCGGCGCGTTGTTCCTCGTGGTGCGCCGCATGGGCGAGCTCGAGCGCGGCGTCGTCGGGACGGGCGACACGGCGACGCAGCTCACGCTGCAGTTCGACAAGGGCGTCGAGGCCGGCCGCCGCGACGCGGCGGTGGCGGCGGACGCCGAGCGCGCGGCCCTGCTCGGGCGCATCGAGCGCGCCGCGGCCGACCTGAAGGCGGCGCTCGCGGCGCGCGACGAGCGCGCGGCCGCCGCGAAGCAGGCGTCGGACGACCTCGCGTCGGCCCAGGCCGAGGTGTTGGCGGCGCGCGGCGAGGCGCTGCGCTCGCGCGCGCTCGAGGCCGAGCTGACGCGGCTGCGCGGCGAGGCCGCCCTGCGCGACCCCGAGGTCGAGCGGCTCAAGCGGGAGCTGGCCGACGAGAAGGTCACGACGGCGGGCCTGCGGAAGAAGCTCGGCGAGGTGGCCACCGGCCGCGCGACGGCCGCGGGCGACCCGCCGGCCGCCGACCCGTCGGCGGTCCCGGACCCGGCCGCGCCGGCGGCGGACCGCCGCGACGTGGACCGCGCCCGGCGCATGCTGAACGAGCTGCTGCAGGGGACGTCGCCCGCCGGGGGCGACTACGTGCAGCTGGCGAAGGTCGGGAGCGCGTCGGCCGAGCGGTTGACGGACGTGATGGCGACGACCTACGCGGCCAACGGGCGCGTGCTCTCGTTCATCAAGGCGCGCTCGGCCCGCGTGGTCGTGGACCGCACGAGCCGGCGCGTCGAGCTGGTGTTCGACGAGGGCTCGCTCGAGATGGGCGGCCAGAGCGTGCCGTTCCCCGACGGCACGTTCCGCAAGGTCGTCGCCGAGGGCGACGCGATCACGCGCTGGATGAGCAGCGGGCTGCTGTTCGTCCAGACGCGCTGACGCGAGGAGGTCGCCGTGGACTGGGTCTCGGTCGGCGTCGGCGCGGCGGCGGGCGCGACGGCGGCGGCCGCGGCGCTGCGCTGGCTGCTCCGGCCCGTGGTCCCGGCGGCCGACGCGGCCAAGGAGCGCGAGCTCGAGCGTCGCGAGGCCGACCTCGCCGCGGCGCGCGACCGGCTCGCGCGCGCGACGGCCGACGCCGAGGCGGCGCGCCGCGAGGCCGACGCCGCCGGGGCCGAGGCCCGCGCGCGGCTCGCGGAGGCCGCGGGGTTCTCGCCGGCCGAGGCGAAGGCCAAGGCCCTCGAGGTCCTCGACCGCGAGCTCGCCGCGGAGCACGCCCGCCGCGTCGCGGCGCACGTCGAGGCGGTCCGCACGGACGCCGAGGCCCGCGCGCGGGCCCTCGTCGCGACGGCGATCCAGCGCGTGGCCGTGAGCCACGCGGCGGAGCGCACGGTCACGTCGGTCCCGCTGCCCGACGACGGCATGAAGGGGCGCGTGATCGGCCGCGAGGGCCGCAACGCCCGCGCGTTCGAGCACGCGACCGGGTGCGACGTCGTGGTGGACGACACGCCGGGCCTCGTCACGATCTCGGGGTTCGACCCCGTCCGGCGCGAGGTCGCGCGCCGGGCGATGTCGGCGCTGGTGGCCGACGGGCGCATCCACCCCGTGCGCATCGAGGAGGCGGTCGCGGAGGCGCGCCGCGCGCTCGAGGAGGAGCTCGTCGAGGCGGGACGCAAGGCCCTGGCGGCGGCCGACGTCGGCGACGCGCACCCGCGGGTCGTGGGGCTGCTGGGCCGGCTGCAGTACCGCACGTCCTACGGGCAGAACGTGCTGCAGCACGCGCTCGAGGTCGCGCACCTGTGCGGCGCCATGGCGTCCGAGCTGGGCCTCGACCCCCGCATCGCCCGGCGCGCGGGCCTCCTGCACGACCTCGGGAAGGCCGTGGACCACGAGGTGGAGGGCGGGCACGCCGCCGTCGGCGCGGACGTCGCGCGCAAGTGCGGCGAGTCGCCGGTGATCGTGAACGCCATCGCGAGCCACCACGAGGACGTGCCGCAGGAGTCGCCGTACGCCGTGCTCGCGCAGGTCGGCGACGCGGTCAGCGCGGCGCGGCCCGGGGCCCGGGCCGACACGGCCGACCGGTACCTGAAGCGGCTCGGCGACCTCGAGCGGGTGGCGACCGCGTTCCCCGGCGTCGTGGACGCCTACGCCGTGTCGGCCGGGCGGGAGGTCCGCGTGATCGTGGACGCGCGGACGGTGGCCGACGCCGCCGCCCTCGTGCTCGCGCGGGACATCGCGAAGGCGGTCGAGGGGCAGCTGACCTACCCCGGGGAGATCAAGGTCACCGTGGTCCGGGAGACCCGGGCGGTCTCGTTCGCGCGCTGACGCACGGCGACGCGGGCGCCGCGGCCATGCGCCGAGGGGCGCCGGAGGCCGCCGGGCCTCGCGTGCCGTCGCGCCCGAGCGCGCCCCGGACGGGCGCCGGGTCGGGTAGGATCGTGCGGTCGGGGCGAGGGCTCCCGGGGCTCGAGGACGTCCGGTGGGGGGCGTCGGGCTCCGGCGCCGCCGCGACCGCGGGAGGAGCACGATGCGACGGACGTCGATCGCGTGGGGGATCGTCGCGGGCGCGGCGCTGTGGGCGGTCGGCGCGGCGCGGCCGGCGGCGGCGGACCTGCACAAGGACGAGCAGCTCGGCTACACGATCCAGGTGCCGAGCGGCTGGCGGGAGATCCCGATCGCCGGCGAGGAGAAGTACATCGTCCTGAAGTTCCAGTCCGACCGCGAGTACGCCGACCGCATCGGCGGCTGGACCCACCGCCCGGAGCTGAAGGTCATCCTGTTCGACCCGAAGGCGAAGATGACGGCGGAGGCCGCGGGGAGCGGCGGGTTCCGGATCCTGCTCGACAGCCCGTACAAGACGTTCAAGGACTACGTGAAGTCCGACGGCCAGGGCGGGCGTTACATCAGCGAGGAGAAGGACACGACGGTCAACGGGACGGCGACGACCTGGTACGAGGTGAAGTACGAGAAGCTGACGGTGCCCCGCCGCGGCATCGGGTTCGTCTACCACGCCGACGACATCGACTACTGCGCGTACTACGAGGTCCTCGAGCAGCACTGGGAGAAGCTGCAGCCCATGCTGCTCGGCAGCCTGAAGTCGTTCAAGCTGATCCCCCGCCAGGGCAGCGTGAAGCGCGAGACGACGGGCGAGGACCGCGTGACGCTGACCGAGGACCTGTCGAAGCTCACGCCCGAGGAGCGCGCGAAGGCGCGGCTCGAGAAGTTCGAGCGCGAGCTCCGGATCGCGCAGGAGCGGCTGCCCGAGGGCTGGAGCGTCAAGCGCTCGAAGAACTACGTCGTGATCACGCACGTGGACGACAAGTACACGGCGAAGGTGATCGAGCAGGCGGAGGCGATCCGCGCGTGGGCCGACGCGACGCTGCCGTTCTGGGGGAACGGGATCCCGGGCCCGGCGCTCCTCCGCATCTGCAAGGACAACGACGAGCAGCGCGCGTTCTCGGACACGTCGTCCCGCAGCGGGTGGAGCTGGTCCACGGAGATCGTGCTCAGCCGTGACGACGGATTCTGGGGCTTCCAGCGCGTCGCCGACGCGGTCTTCGACCGGTGGCTGCGGGACAAGAACCCGGGGCTGTCGCCGCCGCCGTGGCTGTCGCGGGGCCTGCACGAGTGGGTCTACTGCGGGTACGTCCGGGCCGGGAAGCTCGAGTTCCGGCCCGATGGCGACCTGATCGTGGCGCTGAAGCTCGCGGCGAAGAAGAAGAAGCTGGTGATGCCGCGGACGCTGCTGCAGACGACGGCGAGCGAGCTCTACAAGGAGTTCGAGTCCATGGGGAGCGGGATGCCGTCGCCCGACGACATGCTCGCGAACCGGATGAGCCCCTCGCAGCAGGCCGGAGGCTTCATCCGGTACCTGCTCGCCGGTCCCGGACGCACGAACCCGCGGACGAAGGACCTGCTGCGGGCCTACGTCCTGGCCCTCGACGAGGTCGTCAAGGCGAACGACGCGAAGCCGCTCGACCTCGGCGCCGCCCCGGCCGCGCCGAAGACCGAGGAGGAGGAGGAGGAGCGGTTCAAGAGCCGCGAGACCTTCTGGAAGGACCGCGAGAAGGACCTGCTGAAGGCGGTCTTCGACAAGGTGTTCGCCCAGTGGACCGAGGCCGACTGGGCCGCCATCGACAAGTCGTACACCGCGTTCGCGAACTGACGCCCATGCGAATCCCCCGCCCCCGCCTCGTCCAGGCCCTCGTCGCCGTCGCGGCGACCCTCCTCCCCGGCGCCGCCGCGCGCGCCGACGCCGTCCTGCTGAAGGACGGCCGCACCGTGGACTGCCCGAAGGTCGAGCGGCTCCCCGACGGCGGCTTCAAGCTGCACTTCCAGAACGGGGCGGTGCTCCTGAAGTCCGACCTCGTGAAGGAGGCGTTCGCGACCGCGGCGGACGGCGCGTACGTGCCGAAGGACGACGCCGAGAAGGCGAAGCTCGAGAAGGGCCTCGTGCCGTACGGGGGCAAGTGGGTGCCCAAGGCCGAGCGCGACGCGGCGGTCGCGCGGCGCGCCGCCGAGGCGAGGAAGCGCATCGAGGAGGCGAAGGCCCACCGCGAGTGGCGCAACCGGTACAAGGAGAAGACGGCGAACTTCGAGTTCGAGTACACCCTGCCGCCCGAGCTCGCCAAGGGCTACATGGAGTTCATGGAGGGGTACTTCGCGTACTTCACGAAGACCTGGAACGTCCCGCGGCCGAAGGAGCGCCTCAAGGTCTGCCTCTACCACGACTACGAGACGTTCCTCGAGGTGTCGGGCGCGCCGCGCGGCGTCATCGGGTACTACCGGTTCGTGCCGCCGCGCGAGCTGAACTTCTACTACGACCGCATGCAGCCGCGGCGGACGCAGGAGGTGATGTTCCACGAGACGCAGCACTACCTCTCGCACCTCTTCGACCTGCGCTTCGACATCCCGCACTGGATCAGCGAGGCGATGGCCGAGTACTACGGCGGCAGCAAATGGGACCCCGTCGCCAAGAAGATGACGACCGGCGGGCTCCAGGAGGGCCGCCTGACCGAGGTGCAGACGGACATCGCGCGGGGCGAGCGCAAGCCCCTCGAGAAGCTGCTGAACAACAGCCTCGGCTACCACGACTACACGTGGGGCTGGACGTTCGTGCACTTCATGATGGAGACCCCGAAGTACGGCAAGAAGTTCCAGGCCTTCTACCGGAACCTCGCCTCCGCGAAGGACCTGCGGCGCGAGGCCTTCCGGGGCGACATGGTGACGATCCCCGGCGACGGGCTCTCCCGCGGGTTCCAGAAGGCGATGGGCGTCACCGACGTCGCCGCGCTCGAGAAGGAGTGGTACGCGTACATCGACACGAAGCTGAAGCTCGAGAGCGTCGCCGGGTACGAGGCCGCGGCCTTCTCCGCGGGCTACGAGCGGCCGCTCCGGGCCAAGCGGTTCTTCAAGCTCGCGGTCGAGAAGGGCTCGACGAACCCCGCGCTCTACCTGCGCTACGGCGAGCTGATCGCGCGCGAGGAGAGCTCGACGGCGATCGACCTCTTCCGCAAGGGGCTCGAGCTCGACCCGATCAACCCCGAGCTCTGGCTGGCGCTCGGGCGGCACACCCGCAACCTCGGCGGCGACGAGAACACGGCCGCCGGCAAGCAGATGATCGCGCTCGCCGCGGAGCTCGACCCGGAGAGCGCGGAGACGTGGATGCTCGTCCAGGAGGCGCTCGAGAAGGTGGCGCCGCCCCCGGCGCCCGCGGGCCCGCCCGCCGGGCCCGGCGACGGCGACGACTGACCGTCCCGACCGTCCCGACCGTCCCGCGCCCGCGGGGCGAGCGCGCCGGAGGGGTCAGGCCGGCGCGATGCGCGCGAGCAGCGCGTCGACGCGCCGCTCGATCTCGTCGCGGATGCCGCGCACGGTCTCGAGGCCCTGCCCCGCCGGGTCGGCGAGGGCCCAGTCCTCGTAGGTCTTGCCGGGGAAGAACGGGCAGACGTCGCCGCAGCCCATGGTGACGACGACGTCGGCCTCGCGCACGCCGACCTCCGTCAGGCGCTTCGGGACCGCGCCTTCGAGCGAGATGCCCCGCTCCGCCATGGCGGCGACCGCCGCGGGGTTCACGCGCGGGCCCGGCGCGCTGCCCGCCGACAGCGGGCGGACGCGGCCGCCGCCCTTGTGGGCGAGGAACGCCGCGGCCATCTGGCTGCGGCCCGCGTTGTGGACGCAGACGAACAGGACCGTGGGGACGTGGGGGGCGGCGCGGGTCACGACGGCTCCGGGGCGGGCCTCGCGTCGGCGTCGGGGAACCATCGCCGGCCCAGGCGACGGGAGACGTGGACGAGGCCCAGCATCACCGGGACCTCGACGAGCGGCCCGACGACGGCGGCGAACGCGGCGCCGCTGTCGAGCCCGAACACCGCCACCGCGACGGCGATGGCCAGCTCGAAGTTGTTGCTCGCGGCGGTGAACGCCAGCGTCGTCGTGCGGGCGCGGTCGGCGCCCGCGCGGCGCGAGGCCCAGTACGAGCCCACGAACATCAGCACGAAGTACAGCGTCAGGGGCACCGCGATGCGGAGCACGTCGAGGGGGAGCGAGACGATGACGTCGCCCTTCAGGGCGAACATCACGACGATGGTGAACAGGAGGGCGATCGGGGTCACGGGCGCGATGCGGGGCAGCACCCGGGCCTCGAACGCCTCGCGCCCGAGGCGCCGCACGAGGACGGTGCGGCCGACGAACGCCACGGCGAACGGGACGCCCAGGTACACGAGGACGCTGGCCGCGATCTCCCCGAAGCCGACGTCCACGACCATCCCGGGGAGCCCGACGAGCGGCGGCAGCACCTGGAAGAAGACCCAGGCGTACGCGCCGTAGAAGAGCACCTGGAACACGCTGTTGAACGCGACGAGGCCCGCGGCGTACTCCCGGTCGCCGCCGGCGAGGTCGTTCCAGACGACGACCATGGCGATGCAGCGCGCCAGCCCGACGAGGACGACGCCCGCGAAGTACGCGGGGTGGTCGCGCAGCAGGAGCGCGGCGAGCGCGAACATGAGCAGCGGGCCGACGACCCAGTTCTGGGCGAGCGACAACGAGAGGACGCGGACGTCGCGGAACACCCGGCCCATCTCCTCGTACCGCACCTTGGCGAGGGGCGGGATCATCATGAGGATCAGGCCCACGGCGATCGGGACGTTCGTGGAGCCCACCTGGGCCGCGCGGATCCACGTCGGCAGCGCCGGCGCCAGGGCGCCGAGGGCGACCCCGAGCGCCATGGCGGAGAGGATCCAGACCGTCAGGAGACGGTCGAACCCGCCGAGGCGGCCGCCGCAGGGCGGGCACGGGGCCTCCCCGCGCGGGGTGTCGCGCCGCAAGGTGTCCGTCCGCGCCGCGTCACGATCCGCAGCGGGCCTCGCGTCCGAAGGCACGGGATCGCGGGGGGGATGGGGCACGGGGGCTCCGAGGGGAGGCGCGACGGGCGTCTCGGGGGGCTTGTGACCGGGAACGCGAAGGGGAACGCGAACGGGAACGGGAAGGGGAACGCGAACGGGAACACGCGGGGGAGCACGCGCCGCGCGGCGCGCCGGCCTCGAGGTCCCGCGCGGCGGGTCCATCGACGTCGGTCGATGTCTACCTTGCAGCGGAGATCGATCGACGTCAATATCCAGGCATGGCCGACGCCCGATGCGGACCCCGTGGATGCGCGCCCGTGACCCGGGCCCCGCTCGCGGCGCGCGAGGCCCGCGCGCTGGCGGCCCGGATCCGGGTGCTGGCCGATCCCGCGCGCCTGCGGCTGCTGTCGCTCGTGGCCGCGCAGCCGCGCGCGGAGGCGTGCGTGTGCGAGCTCGTGGCGCCGCTCGGGCGGTCGCAGCCCACCGTGACGCACCATCTGCAGGCGCTCCACCGCGCGGGCTTCCTCGCGCGGGAGAAGCGGGGCGTCTGGGTGTGGTACCGCGTCGTCCCGTCGGCGCTGTCCGCCGCGCTGACGTCGGCGCTGGCGGCCGTGCTCGGGTCGTCGCCGGCCTCGGCGCGCTGACGCGCGGCGGGCGGCCCCGGCGTCGCGTGGCGGGGCCGGAGCCATCGCGGGGGCGGGGCCCCCGGTGGGGGTAGGATGGGGGGATGATCCGGATCCTCGCCGTGGGCGACGTCGTCGGCCGCCCCGGTCGCATCGCGCTGGCCCACTTCCTGCCCCTCCTCAAGAAGGAGCGGGAGATCGACGTCGTCATCGTGAACGCCGAGAACTCGGCCGCGGGCGCCGGCATCAACGAGAAGATCTACCGCGAGATCCGCGCGCTCGGGGCCGACGTCGTGACCATGGGCGACCACGCCTTCGACAAGCGCGAGGCGTTCCCCCTGTACGAGCGCGAGGAGCGGCTGCTGCGGCCCGCCAACTGGCCGAAGTCGGCGCCCGGGCGGGGCACGTGCCTGTTCGAGGGGCCGCGCGGGATCCGCGTCGGGGTCGTGCACCTCCAGGGGCGCGTGTTCATGAACGCGTGGGGCGACTTCTTCGAGGAGGCCGAGCGGGCCGTCGCGTCGCTCAAGGAGCACACGAACGTCGTCGTCGTGGACATGCACGCGGAGGCCACCAGCGAGAAGATCGCGCTGTCGTGGTTCCTCGACGGCCGGATCTCGCTGCTCTTCGGCACGCACACCCACGTCCCGACGGCGGACGCGACGATCCGCGCGAGCGGCAGCGCCTTCATCACGGACTGCGGGATGACCGGCCCGTACAACGGCGTGATCGGCCGCGTGAAGGAGGCGGTCCTCAAGAAGATGAGGACCAACGTCCACGAGGCGTTCGCGGTCGCCGACGGCGACCTCCGGCTCGGGGCCGTGCTCGTGGACGTGGACGAGCGCACCGGCAAGGCGACGAAGCTCGAGCCGCTGTTCCTCCCCGTCCCGGTCGAGGTGGCCGTCGCGGCCGCCGGCGGGCGGGACTGACCCCGTCGTGGCGGGTCTGCTCCCGCAGCGCGCGCCGGGCGGCGCCGTCCGCTCGGTGACCGAGCTCACGCTCGCGCTGCAGCGCACGATCGCGGCGGAGTACGGCGAGGTCTGGGTCCGGGGCCAGATCACGGGCGCGCGCCGCGTGTCGTCGGGCCACGTGTACTTCGCGCTGAAGGACGAGGGCGCCGTGCTGCCCGCCGTCGCGTGGCGCAGCACCGCGAGCCGGCTGCGGTTCGCCGTCGAGGACGGCCTCGAGGTCGTCTGCCGCGGCAACGTCGACGTCTACCCGCCCCACGGCAAGTACCAGCTCGTCGTGCACGAGATGAACCCGCTCGGGGTGGGGGCTCTGCAGGTCGCGTTCGAGCAGCTGAAGCAGCGCCTCGCCGCGGAGGGCCTGTTCGACCCCGCGCGCAAGGTGCCGCTCCCGTACCTGCCGCGCCGCGTCGCGCTCGTGACCGCGCGCACGGGCGCGGCGGTGCGCGACCTCGTCACCGTGATCCAGCGGCGTTACCCGCCCATCGAGATCGTGCTCGTGGCGGTCCGCGTGCAGGGCGCGGGCGCGGCGGAGGAGATCGCCCGCGGCCTGCGGCTCGCCGACCGCGCCTCGGGGGCCGACGTCATCGTGGTCGGGCGCGGGGGCGGCTCGGCGGAGGACCTCTGGGCGTTCAACGAGGAGCCCGTGGCGCGCGCCATCGCGGCGTGCGTGACGCCGGTGGTGAGCGCCGTCGGCCACGAGGTGGACGTCACGATCGCGGACCTCGTCGCCGACGTCCGCGCCGCGACCCCGAGCCAGGCCGGCGAGCTGGTCGTGCCGGTCCACGAGGACCTCGTCGTCGAGCTCGACCGCCGGGCCTCGCGTCTCCACCACCTCGTCCGGACCCGCGTGGACCGCGCCTGGCAGGCCCTCGAGGGCGTCGCGGGCCGCCCCGTCGTGCGCGACCCGCTCGGCGCGGTCGCGGCGCGCCGCGAGCGGCTCGGGATGCTGGCGGCGCGGCTGGCGTCGCGGAGCCCGTCCGCCGAGCTGGCCCGCCGGCGGCAGGCGGCGGCCGACCTGTCGGCCCGCGCCCGCCGCGCGCTCGAGGC
>JAEUHO010000558.1 GCA_016795345.1 Planctomycetia bacterium
GACCGTCGCGCGCGGCCCGCGCCCGCCGTCCGACCGCGGGCGGCCGGGCCTCGCGTACCGGTGGGTGGCGGCTCGGAGGCCCGCGGGCTACGATGCCCCCATGGGGGCCGAAGGCGATCGATCCGAGGCGCGGGGGACGACCTGCGGGGCCGGGCCGTCCGTCCGCGCGGGCGCCGTGGCGCCCGACCTCCTCGCGGCCGTGCTCGACGCGTCGCCGGACGCGGTGGTGCTCGTGGACGCGGCGCTCCGCGTCGTCGGCTGGAACCGCCAGGCGACGGAGGTGTTCGGCCTGACCGCCGGCGAGGCCGCGGGTCGGCCGGCGCTCGACCTCCTGGCCCCCGCGCACCTGCGCGCGACCGCGGCGCCCCGCCTCGAGGAGTTCGTCGCGCGGCCGGGTGCCGTGGGCGAATGCCGGCGCGTCGAGGTGCCGCTGATGCGGCGCGACGGGCGCGAGTTCGTCGCGCGGGTGACGCTCGGGGTGCACGAGACCGCCGCGGGGCGGGGCCTCGCGTGTTTCGTGCGCGACCTGACGGAGGTGCGCCGCGCCGAGGCGGCGCGCCGCGACGGCGAGCGGCGGCTCCGCCAGATCATCGACCTCGTCCCCCACTTCATCTTCGCGAAGGACGCCGAGGGGCGGTTCGTGCTGGTGAACGAGGCGGTGGCGAAGGCGTACGGCACGACGGTGGAGGCGCTGCTCGGCCGCCGCGACGCCGACTTCAACCCGAACCCGCAGGAGGTGGACCACTTCCGCGACGACGACCTCGCGGTGCTGCGCGAGGGGAAGCCGAAGCGCGTCGCGGAGGAGGTGCTGACGGACGCGACGGGGCGGACGCGCGTGCTCGAGACCATCAAGATCCCGTTCGCGCTGGGCGAGGCGGGGACGCCGACGGTGCTCGGCGTGTCCACCGACCTCACGGAGCGCAAGCGCGTGGAGGCCGACCTCCTGCACGCGCAGCGGATGGAGGGGATCGGCCGCCTGGCCGGCGGCGTCGCCCACGACTTCAACAACGTGCTGACGGCGATCCTCGGGTCGGTGCAGCTCCTGGAGGCGCGGCTCGCGTCGGACCCGACGGGCCGCCGCGAGGTCGAGACGATCCGCACGGCCGCGGAGCGCGCGGCGTCGCTGACGCGGCAACTGCTCACGTTCGCGCGGCGCGACCACGCGCGGCCGCAGGCCGTGGACCTCGCGGCGCTGACCCTCGACCTCGAGCGGATGCTGCGGCGCGTGCTCGGCTCGCCCGTGGAGCTCGTCGCCGACGTGGACGCGTCGGCCGGCGCGGTCGAGGTGGACCCGGGACAGATGGAGCAGGTGATCGTCAACCTGGTCGTGAACGCGCGCGACGCGATGCCCCGCGGCGGGCGGCTCACGGTGCGCACGCGGGCCGTGCCCCGCGACGCGTGCCCGGTCGCGGCCGCCGGGCACGCCGGCGACGGGCCGTGGGTCGAGCTGTCGGTGACGGACACCGGCGAGGGGATCCCGCCCGCGGTGCTGCCGCGGGTCTTCGAGCCGTTCTTCAGCACGAAACCCGCGGCGGTCGGGACCGGGCTCGGCCTCTCGATCTGCTACGGGATCGTGAAGCGCAGCGGCGGCCACATCTGGGCCGAGACCGCGCCGGGGCGGGGCACCACGTTCCGGGTGCTGCTGCCGCGCTCCGAGAAGGCGCCGGCGCCGCGGGCGCCGTCGGGCGACGACGCCGCGCCGCCCGGCCGCGAGACCGTGCTCGTGATGGACGACGAGGACGCCGTGCGCGCGACGATGGTGCGCACGCTCGCGGACCTCGGCTACCGGGTGCTCGCGGCCGGCGGCGGCGAGGAAGGGGTCGAGCTCGCGCGGACGCACCCCGGCCGCATCGACCTCGTCCTCGCCGACGTCGTCATGCCGGGCACGAGCGGCCCGGCCGCCGTGGAGCGCATCCTCGCGACGCGGCCCGGGACCCGCGTGGTGTACGTGTCGGGCTACTACGACCCCGAGCGGCTGCAGGAGCTCGGGAGCGGGTCGGCGGCGCTGCTCGGGAAGCCGTTCACGCCGGCGGCGCTCGCCCGCACGGTGCGGACCACGCTCGACCGCGCCGCGCCCCGCTGACGCCCCCGCGTCACCTCGGGCGCGGTCCGGGCTCGCGCCGCGCGAACACCTGCACCATGGAGCGCCCGACGATCGCGTCGGCGGCGCAGTGTACGGCAGCGCCCGTGCGGACCGCATCCCGGGGTCGCGACGGCGAGGCCCGCGCGCCGTCGCGGACGCCGGCCCGTCAGGCGGGCGCGGGGGCCGCCCGCGGCGCCGGCGGGACCACGGGGTGCGGGTAGTCCCGGCCGAGCACGCAGCCGACGGCCCGCTGCACCGCCCGCGGCATCCGCCACGGCGTCGCGACGTACGCGTCGGGCACCGCCGCGAGCACCGGGAGCTGGCTGCGGACGAACCGTCCGTCCGCGTCGTGCGCGCGCGCCTGCCGCACCGGGTCGAACACGGCGCGCGCGGCCGGGCCCGCGGCGCCCGCGCTGCGCTGCACGAGCGGCCAGTGGATGCCGGGCTCGTAGTCGAGGAACGAGCGCGCGAGGTGCAGGCCCACCGCGCGCCAGGGGAGGCCGAGCCGCGTCGTGGCGAACGACGCCAGCATCGCGCGCATGCGGAAGTTGACCCACGCCGTGTCGCGCAGCACGCGCTGGCACGCGTCCACGAGCGGGAACCCGGTGCGCCCCTCCGCCCACGCCGCGAACCGCTCGTCGTCGAAGGGCCGCGCCGCGCCCGCGCCGGCGTCGGGCGCCACGGCCTCGAACTCGAGCCGCGGCGCGGCCTCGAGCTCCGCGATGCGGTCGCGACGCCAGCGCAGCCGGCCCGCGAACGCGCGCAGCGCGTCGTCGGCCGACGGATGGCCAGCGGGCCTCGCGTCCCCGTCGGCCGCCTCCGCCGCCCGGCGCCGCGCCGCCTCGACGGCGTGGAGCACCGTCCGCACGGAGATCGTGCCGTACGCGAGGTGCGGCGAGAGCCGGCTCCCCGCGACCGACGCGTCCACCGGCGACGACACGCCGCCGCGGTACCCGTCGGCGCGCCGCGCGAGGAACGCCGCGAGCAGCCCCTCGGCGAGCGTGGCGCCGCCGCGCTGGCGGTCGCGGACCCGTTCGGGCGGCAGGTCGAGGTCGCGCAGGCTCGGGACCCGCCCCGTCGCGTAGCCGAGCGCGGGGCGGAGCCGGGTCGGGGCCGGCAGCGGGGGGCACGCGAGGCCCGCGGCGCCGTGCACCCCGCGCCGGCCGCCGCGCGCGACGCCGTCCTGCGGCGTCTCGTGCCACGCGACGCCGCGCGCCTCCGCCCAGCGCGCGACGCGGCGGTCGCGGGCGAAGGTCCACCGCACGCCGGTCTCCTGGTGGCTGTGGAGCGCGGCGAACGGACGCTCGCGCCACAGCCCCTCGAAGACCTCCGGCAGGCGCCCGACGCGCACCGACAGCCGCACCCCCAGCGGGGCGAGCGCGCGGTCGAGGGCCTCGAGCGACTCGAGGACGAACCCGAGGTGCACCGGGTCGAAGTCGTCGCGGGCGAGGGCCTCGGGCTCGACGACGTAGAGGCAGACGACGGGCCCGCGCGCCGCGGCGGCGAGGAGGGGGGCGTGGTCCGCGACGCGGAGGTCGCGCTTGAACCAGACCACCTGGACGGCTTCGGGGGCGAGGGGGCGGATCACCGCCCCGTGTTGTCGCCCGGATCGCGCGGTCCGTGGCGAACCTGGCGGTCGGTTCGGGCGGAGCGGGCCCGCGGGCGGGCCCCGTCCCGGTCGCCCTCGCCGCCGCGGCGCGCGCGAGCGCCCGGAAACGGAGACGACCCCGGCCGCGGGGCGGCCGGGGTCGTCGGTGGGGATCCGCCGGGGCGTTACTTGGCCGGGGCGGCCGCCGCCGGCTTCTTGCAGCACGGCGGGTCCTTGATGCAGTCGCTGCAGCAGCCCGAGAGGACCGCCGCGAGGACGAGCGCGAGGAGGAGGGGGAGCGGACGGACGTTGCGCATGGGGGTTCCTTTCACCGGGCGGGTCAGAACGCGACCTGCCACTGGACGCGCAGCATCACGCCGTCCTCGACGACGACGCCGCGGTTGACGCCGAACATGTACCCGCCGGACGACGTGTTCACGCCGGAGTTGTCCTGCACGAAGTTCACGTCGAACGACAGCTTGTTGTTGTGGTTCCAGAAGAAGTAGTTCACGACGAAGCCGAACTCGGTGATCGTGTCCTCGATCGGGACGGCGCCCGCGCCGACCGCGACGGTCGAGTAGTTGTCGTCGAGGAAGATCATCCCGCCGCGCACGCCGAGGCCCCAGTTGCTGTCCGCGAAGCGGTAGTGCAGCAGGGCGTGGACGCCCTGGTCCACCTGGTCGAGCGCGCCGCTCGAGTACTCGACGGAGCGCTGGTAGCCCTCGGCGACGAACGAGAAGCCCTGGTACTGCATGCGGAACCACGCGTTCAGGCCCGTGCGCTCCGCGCGGCCGGTGCTGCGCAGGACGAGGTTGCCCCAGGAGGCGTGCTGGCTGTCGTCGTCGTTCTCGAAGTACGCCGAGGCGCCGACGGCGGCCTGGAACTCGCACCGCTTGTCGCAGTCGCGCGAGTCCACCTCGTCCCACTTGTACTCGTTGCAGGTGATGACCCACTCGAACATGCCGGCGAACAGCAGGTTGTCGGAGTACGTGTCCATGGCGTCGCGATTGAACACGCTGCCCTGGCCGGTCCCGCCCTCCTGGTCGCCGCGGCCCTCGCCGTTGCCGACGCTGACCTTGTACATGAACTGCTTCGGGCAGTCGCACGGGCCGAAGTAGCCCCAGGCCGTCAGGCCGGTGCTCCAGCCGATGTCGAACGCGGTGGAGGCGATGCTGCGGTCCACGAACGCGAGCGCCCCCGACGAGTTGCACGGCTCGTAGCCGAAGGGCGACCGGTCGCTGCCGGCGCGGACGTGGTGCTCGCCGCTGTACTTCCAGTCGATGTACGCGAAGCGCTTGTTGATGCCCGAGCCGGAGTCGGCGTCGAAGTCGAACTGCATCAGGAACGAGATGTCCTTGCAGAAGATCGTCCCGCCGAAGTCCACGAGCAGGCGCTCGAGCTCGAAGCCGCTGCGGTCGCGCGGCGCGGCGTCCGACACGCTGAAGTTGGGCGGCGTCGCGCCGTCCGACACCGTGCCGATCGCGTCGTCGGAGTACAGGAACGCCGAGTACCGGACCTGCCAGCGCGCGCCGATCTCGAGCTTGTTCGGCCCCTGCTCGATGAAGGGCTTCTTGCCGAGGGGGAACCCGGCCTTGCCGCCCTCGTCGCCGCCGACGTAGGCGACCGCCGGCGCCGTGGCGAGGTAGCTCGCCACCGCGGCCTGCAGCTCGTCCTGGCTCGGGGCCGAGGCGTCGAGCGTGCGGAGCGCGCGCTCCTGCTCGGCGACCCGGCGCTTCAGCGCCTCCAGCTCGGCCCGCAGGTCCGTGTCGTCGGCGCGCGCGGCGCCCGCCGTCGCGACCGCTGCGGCGAGGGCGCAGGCGGCGGCGACCATCGAGAACTTCATGGGGTGACTCCCGGGGGGCGCACCGCGACCGCGGCGCACGACCCTCCCGGGACGAAGGCTAAGCAGACGTCAAGCCGAGATCAAGACCGACCTGCTCCCCGGACCACGAGGCCCGGCCCGGAACGCGGCGCGGGCGCCCGGCGGGCGTACAACGCCGCCATGGGACCTCGGGTCGTCGTCCTCGGCGCCGGCGTCATCGGCCTGTCCGTCGCCCGCGCGCTCGGCGCGCGGGGCGCGCGCCCGCTGGTCGTCGACGCGAGCCCCGCGGCGCGGGAGGCGTCGTGGGCCGCCGGCGGCATCCTCGGGCTCGGCACCGAGTACGCGGCGGACGGGCCGGGCTACCGCCTGGCGCGGTTCGCGTTCGACCGCTGGGACGGCGTCGCGGACCGACTCCGCCGGGAGACGGGGGTGCCGCTCGAGGTGACGCGCGCGGGCACGCTCCTCGTCGCCAAGGACGCGGCGGACGCGGCGGCCCTCGAGGCGCGCGGCGCGTTCCACCGGTCCGTGGGCCTCGCGTCGGCGATGCTCGACGGCCCCGGCGCGCGGCGCGTCGAGCCGCGGCTCGCCCCGCGCGTCGAGGCGGCGCTCCACGTCCCCGAGGCCCGGCTCGACAACCGCCGGCTGCTCGAGGCCCTCGACGCCGCGTGCCGCAACGCCGGGATCGAGGTCCGCACGGGCGTCCGGGCCTTGCGTTGCGTGGAGCGCGGCGGCCGGGTCCTCGGCGTCGAGACCGAGCACGGCGCGGTCCCGGCCGACGCGGTGGTCGTCGCCACGGGCGCCTGGTCCGAGGAGGTCGCCGCGACCGCGGGCCTGACGCTGCCCATGGTGCCGGTGAAGGGCCAGATGCTGCGGGTCGAGGCGCCCGACGGCTTCCTCGGGCCCATCGTCAAGCAGGGGCCGCAGTACCTCGTGCCCCAGCGCGGGCGCGGGATCGTCGTCGGCACCACCGCCGAGGAGGTCGGGTTCGCGCGCGGCACCGACGAGGCCGCGCTGGCGCGCATCCGCGCCGCCGCCGAGGACCTCGTGCCGGACCTCGCCGGGCGGGCCCGGGTGGAGGCGTGGGCCGGGTTCCGGCCGCGGCTGCCGGACCTCCTCCCGGCCCTCGGGCCCGTCGCGTCGCGGCCGGGCCTGTTCCTGGCGACCGGCCACTTCCGCAACGGGATCCTGCTCTGCGAGGCCACGGGCGAGCTGGTCGCCCGCGCCGTGCTCGGCGACCTGGACCCCCTCCTCGCGGCCTTCGACCCCGAGCGGTTCGGGCGCGGGGCCCGGTCGGACGGCGGGGGACCGCGAGGCCCGGTGGCCGGTGGTCCGGGGCAACGTCCTTGACCCCCACCCCCGGGTTCGTACGCTCGGCCCCGTGAGCCTCTCCCTCGAAGCCACGGGGATCCACAAGGCGTTCGCCGGCGCGCCCGCGCTGCGCGGCGTCGACCTCCGCGTCGAGCAGGGCGAGTTCTACGCGCTGGTCGGGCCGTCGGGCTGCGGCAAGTCCACGCTCCTGCGCATCGTCGGCGGGCACGAGCGGCCCGACGAGGGGCGCATCACGATCGCGGGCCGCGACGTGACGGACGACCCGCCCGAGCGCCGGCCCGTCCACACGGTGTTCCAGCACTACGCCCTGTTCCCCCATCTGTCCGTCGAGGACAACGTCGCGTTCCCGCTGCGGATGCAGGGCGTCGGGCGGCGCGAGCGGCGGGCGCGGGCGCGGGAGTCGCTCGAGATGGTGCGGCTGCCGGGCTACGGCCGGCGCTCGGTCGCCACGCTGTCGGGCGGCGAGAAGCAGCGCGTGGCCCTGGCCCGCGCGCTCGTGCCGCGGCCCGCCATCGTGCTGCTCGACGAGCCGCTCGGCGCGCTCGACCTCCAGCTGCGGCGCGCGATGCAGGACGAGATCCGCGACCTGCAGCGGCGCGTGGGCCTCACGTTCCTCCACGTGACCCACGACCAGGAGGAGGCGTTCCGCCTCGCCGATGAGGTGGCCGTGCTGCACCGCGGCCGCGTGGCGCAGCAGGGCACGCCCCGCGACGTCTACCGCCGGCCGGCCACGCCGTTCGTCGCGGCGTTCCTCGGCGTCGGCAACCTGCTCGAGGGCCGGCCCGAGGCCGACCCACGGCGGTTCCGCACGGCGCAGGGCCTCGTGCTCGAGGCCGCGGTGCCGGTCGCGGGCGCGACGGTGGCCGCGATCCGCGAGGAGACCGTCACGGTGCACCCCGAGCGCGCCGGGGTCCCCTCCGGCGACCTCTCGGGCGTGGTGGAGGACGTGGCGTTCCTCGGCGCGATGACGCGGGTGGCCGTGCGCGTCGGCGGCGCGGGCGCGTCGGTGTGCGGGGTCGCGGCGGAGGACCACGTGTTCCACCGCGGCGACCGCGCCACGCTGCGCGTGGACCCCGACGACGTGCTGCTCCTGCGCCCGGACCCCGTCGGATGACCGCGCCCGGCGACCGCGGCCCGGCGTCGGGCAAGTGGGTGGCGCTCGCGCTCCCGACGTTGTGGGCGGCGCTGCTCCTCGCCCTGCCCCTCGTGGTGATGGCGGTGATGAGCACCGGCTCGCGGCCGGCCCAGGGCGGCGTCGTCTACGACGGCAGCCTCGACGCGTGGCGCTGGCTCGGCGAGCGCGAGGACCTCGTGGCCCGCACCGCGTGGCGCTCGGCGCGCATCGCGGGGCTCGCGACGCTCTTCGCCGTGCTCCTCGCGACGCCGACGGCCTGGTGGATCGCGCGCGCGCCGGTGCGGCGGCGCGCGCTGCTGCTGCTGCTCGTCGTGGTGCCCTCGTGGACGTCGTTCCTGCTGCGCACGTACGCGTGGCGGATCCTGTTCCGCACCGAGGGCCCCGTGAACGAGGTGCTCGGCCTCGTGGGGCTCGACCCGGTCGCGTTCCTCAACACCGAGGGCGCCGTGATCGTGGGCCTCGTGTACGGCTACCTGCCGTTCGCGGTGCTCCCGATCTACGTGGCGGTCGAGCGCCTCGACCGCGACCTCCTGCACGCGGCGCGCGACCTCGGCGCCGGCCCCGTCCGCACGTTCCTCTCCGTGGCGTTCCCGCTGACGCTCGCGGGGACGGTGGCGGGCGCCACCCTCGTGTTCGTGCCCGCGCTGGCGGCGTTCGTGACGCCGGCCCTCCTGGGCGGCGACGACACGTACATGATCGGCCAGCTGACGCAGGACCAGTTCATGAAGGCCCGCGACTGGCCGCTCGGCTCCGCGCTCGGCGCGGCGCTCGCGCTCGCGGCGCTGCTCGCGCTGCTGCCGGTGGTCGGCGCGCGGAGGGCCGCCCGTGCGTGACGCGCCGCCCCGCCACGGGCTCGTCCGGTCGGCGGCCGCGCGCGGCGGGGTCGTCCCGTGAGCGGCCGCAACGGACGGTTCCTCGCCGCGACGGGGTGGGCCGTGGTGGTCTTCCTCTACGTGCCCGTCGTGGTGCTCGCGGTCTACTCCTTCAACGCGGGGACCCGGGCCGCCCACTGGGACGGGTTCTCGACGGCGTGGTACGAGCGCCTGCTCACCGCGGGCGACCGCGACGCGCGGGCCGCGAAGGCGCCGCTCCTGCTCTCGCTGCGCCTCGCCGCCGCGACGGCCGGCATCGCCGTGGTCCTGTCGGCCGCGACGGCCATCGGCCTCCGGCGCGCCGGGAAGGCGCTCTCGGCGGTGCTGCTCGGCCTGTGGTCGCTGCCGATCGTCCTGCCCGACGTCGTGCTGGGCGTGAGCCTCGCGGGCGCGTTCCACGTGCTCGGCCTCGAGCCCGGGTTCCTCTCGCTGCTGCTCGCGCACACGACAATCGCCGCGTCCTTCGCGCTCGTGGTCGTGCGGTCGCGGCTCGCGACCCTCGACCCGACGCTGCTCGAGGCGGCCCGCGACCTCGGGGCGTCGCGCGCCCGCGCCACGTGGCACGTCGTGGTCCCCCACCTCGCGCCGGCGCTCGTCGCCGCGGCGCTGCTCGCGTTCACGATCTCGTTCGACGACTTCATGGTGACGTTCTTCCTCCACAAGCCCATCGAGCCCACGCTGCCGGTGTGGGTGGCCGGGAAGGTCACCAAGAGCCCGACGACGCTCCTGAACGCCCTCGCGACCCTCTCCCTCGCCGCGACCTTCCTGCTGGCGTTCCTCGCGCTGCGGTCCGTGCGCGCCGGCACCCCCCAGCGCGGCGACGCATAGCCAGGGGCCCGACGGGCCGTAGGATCGGGGGGCCGGAGCCCCCCATGCCGAACGCCCTCGCCCGCCTCGTCCGCCCCGTCGCCCTCCTCGCCCTCGCGGCCCTCGCGGCCGCGGCGCCGGCCCGCGCCGGCGGCGAGACCCTGCGGCTCGCCATCTGGACGAACTACATGCCCGACGACGTCCTCGCGGACTTCGAGAAGGCCGCGGGCTGCGCCGTCGAGGTGCCGTGGAACTACAGCAGCAACGACGAGCTGCTCGCGCGCCTCGAGGGCCGCGCCACGGGGTTCGACCTCGCGGTGCCGAGCGACGTCATCCTCCCTGCGCTCATCGCGGGCGGCATGCTCGAGCCCATCGACCGGGCGGCGCTCGCGAACGCCGCGCACGCCGACCCCGCGTTCGCGAAGCGGCAGGCCGACCCCGACGGGAAGTGGACCGTCCCCTACACGTGGGGCACGGTCGGCATCGCGTGGCGGACCGACAAGGTGAAGACCGCGCCGGACTCGTGGAACGCGTTCGCCGACCCGGCGCTGGCGGGCGGCAACGGCTTCCTGCTCGAGGAGGCGCGCGACGTCGTGTCGGCGGCGCTGCTCGCGAACGGCAAGGACGTGAACGCCGTCGACGCGGCCTCGCTCGCGGCCGCGAAGGCGACGCTCCTCGGGTGGCGCAAGGCCATCAAGGGCTTCACCGGCGAGACCAAGGACCACCTCCTCACGGGCGAGGCGTGGCTGCTGATGGCCTACAACGGCGACGTCGCGCAGGCCATGAAGGAGCAGCCGGGCAAGTTCGGCTTCGCCGTGCCGAAGGAGGGCGGGATCCTCTGGATCGACAACTTCGTGATCCCCAAGGGCGCGCCGCAGAAGGCCCTCGCCCACAAGTTCATCGACTTCGTGCTCGACCCGAAGGTCGCGGCGCGGATCAGCGCCTCGATCCGGTACGCGCTCGCGAACAAGGACGTGGCCGAGCACCTGCCGGCCGACCTCAAGGCCGACGCGGTCATCTACGCGCCCGACGACGTGAAGGCGCGGCTCCACCAGTACAAGGACCTCGGCGCCGACCTCACGAAGGTCACCGACGTGCTGACCGAGGTCCGCGCGAAGTAGGGGGCCGCGCGGGAACGGGCTCCGACGATCGGGGCCGGGCGCCGTGGCGTCGATCGCGAGGCGCGACGAGGACCGCGGGGTCCCGCCACGCCGACGCCGAGGGACGGAGCGGGACACCCTGCGCCGACGGCCCACGCGCAGGGGATCGCTCCCGCGCGGGGCCGGACGCGGGCGCGGGGAAGTGAGGGGGCGAGATCCGGGGACTGCCGGGTTGCCTCGCCCCCTCGGTGGGTGGTGCCGTCCATGGGGGGATGGGAGCGACACCGGCCCGGAGCAGTTCGGGACGACGCGTCAGGCCGCGGCGGGCGGACCCTCCGCGTCGCGCGCGGGCCCGCGGGCGGCCGGCCGGCCGCGCGTCCCGGGACGGACCCCGTGCCGGGCGCGAGCGGCGGACGACAGGACGAGGATCGCAGGGAGCCGACGGGCTCCCGCGCCGCGGGACGAACGCTTCATACCGAGGACCTCGTGGTCCCCGCACCCACCCGAGTCGGTGCTCCTCGTCGTCCGGAACGGCGCGGCGGTGGAGTCGAATTCGGAGGACGTCGAGGGTCGATCCGGCGCGTCGCGGCCGTGCGCCGATTGGACGTGGCCCCGCCCGTGGCTACGGTGTCCCCATGCCGAACGTGACCTTCGTCAACGCCGGGAAGACGGTGCGCGTCGGCGCGCTGTCCAACCTCCGCCGCGTCGCCCTCGGCGCGGGGGTCCCCCTCTACAACGGCCTCGCGAAGCTCGCGAACTGCCGCGGCGCGGGCACGTGCGGCACGTGCCGCGTCCACGTCGAGCCCGCCGAGGGCCTGACGCCGCCGACGCTGCGCGAGAAGGCCCGCGGGTGCACGGGCCCCTACCGCCTCGCGTGCCAGGCGCAGGTGGCGTCCGAGCGCCACGACCTCGTCGTGACGAAGATGGAGGGTTTCCTCGGCAAGGGCAAACAGCCGCAGGCGAGTTAGCCTTTGGGTGAAACGCGCTCCTGCTGCGCCCGCGCGGCGCCGGGCGCGGGGCGGCGGACGGCGATCCCCGGGACGGCGAGGCCCGGCGGCCCGCGGCGCGGACGCGCGGCACCCGCACGCGAACGGGCCTCGCGTACCCGCGAACGGGCCTCGCGTACCCGCGAACGGGCCTCGCGTGCCGGCGAACGGGCCTCGCGTACCGTCGGATCGCCGCTCGTCTACCAGTCCACCGCGCTGCTGCCCGCGGCGGCCAGGGCCTCGTTGATCTCGCGGAGCGGGTTGACGCCCGTGAGGAACGCGCAGCGCGCCGGCTGCGCGGCGCCCTTCGGCGCGGCGTTCGGGTGGGCCCGCACGATCTGGCGGACCTGCGTCCCCCATCGATCGCCGGCGAGCGCCACCGCCTGCGAGGCGGCCAGCGTCTTCTCGGCCTCCTGGCCCCACGTGACGAGGACGAGGGGCCGGCCCGGCCGCTTTGCGAGGCCCGCGAGCAGCGCGTTCACGACCGGCTTCCAGAAGACGCGGTGCCCGCGGTCGCGGTAGGCGTTCTGGCGATTGTCCTCGGTCTTGCGCGGGATCGCGGCGTCGCGGCTCGTCGCCGTGAACGCGGCGTTGACGAAGAGGACGCCGCGGGTCTCCCAGCGGTCCCACGTGGCGGCGGGCGCCGACAGGCCGAGGTCGCCGCGGTCGGCGACGACGGCGGCCCAGCCGGCCTCGTCGAGGTAGTCCTCGCGCTCGGGCCGGCGGAGGTGGGCGACGGCCTGCACGATCCGGCGGAGCCCGGTGGACGGGGGCTTCTCGACGGACCAGGAGAGGAGGCCGCCCTCCTCGAAGCTGCGGCCCGTGGCCTGCTCGACCTGGAGGTAGGGGTCCTGGCCGACGACGACGACGCGGACATCCTCGGGGGAGACGTGCTCGAACGGGCGGAGCGCGTGGGCGCCGACGGGGGCGCCGGGCGGGAGCTTGCCCTTGCGACCGGGGTAGACGAACCGGCCGCCGTCGAGGAGCAGCTCCGCGTCGACCGAGGCGGCGTCGGGCGCGACGCCGGCGAAAAACGCCCGCCAGTCGAGCGGCAGGTCGTCGGTCCACCGCCCGAACGTGGCGGCGAGCTCGGCGCGGAGCGTCTTGACGGGCATGCGGCCCCTCCAGCGTCCCGAGCGGATGGGTGCCCGTGGGTTCCGGCCGTTTCGAGGACGGCGAAGAGGGTACCGCGACTCTCGCGCGGGGCCGACCTCAGTCGCAGCGCTGCCGCGCGGCCCCCGGGTCCACCGGCCCGCCGCAGCGCGGCCCCGCGGGCGCGGGTCCGGCCCGGAAGACCTTGCCGGGCAGACGCCGCGAAAGTGCCGCTTCCACCGGCCTTCCCGCGCCGCGCAGGCCCTCGAGGTCGATGCCCGTGGAGACGCCGAGGCCGTCGAGCAGGAACACGAGGTCCTCGGTCGCGAGGTTGCCCGAGGCCCCCGGGGCGTACGGGCAACCGCCCAGCCCCCCGGCGCTGGTGTCGAAGGCGGTGACCCCGTGGCGCAGCCCCTCGACGACGTTGACGAGGGCGGTCCCCCGGGTGTCGTGGAAGTGGAGGACCACGCGCTCGACCGGCACGTGGGGCAGGAGGCCCTCGAGGACCGCCGCCACGTCCGGGGGGGTTGCCGCGCCGATCGTGTCGGCGACGTCGACCTCGTCGCAGCCGAGGTCGAAGAGCCGCCGGGCGACGTCCACGGCCTGCCGCGCCGGGGTCTTGCCCTCGTACGGGCAGAAGAACGCCGTCGAGACGTACCCCCGGACCGCGAGGCCGGCCCGCCGCGCCCGCTCGACCACCGGCCGGAACCGCGCGAGCGACCCCTCGACGGACGCGTTCACGTTCCGCTGGTTGAAGGTCTCGGTCGCGGCGGTGAAGACCGAGACCTTGCCGACCCCGGCGGCGAGCGCCGCGTCGAGGCCCCGCTCGTTCGGGACGAGGGCGCCGTAGACGACGCCGGCGGGCGCCGGGCCGAGCCGCCGGAACACCTCGACCGCGTCGGCCAGCTGCGGGATGCGGTCCGGCCGGACGAACGACGACACCTCGACGTCGCGGACGCCCGCCGCGACGAGGGCGCGGACGAACGCGACCTTCACGTCGGTCGGGACCGGCGTGGCCTCGTTCTGGAGCCCGTCGCGGGGGCCGACGTCGGTCACGCGGACGCGGGGAGGGAGCGCGCTCACGGCGGCGAGGATAGACCGGGGTCGGGGCCGGACCTCGTGCCGCTCGGGTCGTCGTCGGTGCCGACGATCCCCAGCTGCCGGAGCAGCCGGGTCAGCATGGTCCGCTGGATCCCGAGCGCGTCGGCGGCACGCGTGCGGTTCCCGCCGGCCCGCTCGAGCGCGCGCACGACGTAGTCGCGCTTGAACGCGCGGACCGCCGGCTTCAGCGGCAGCGCGCCGTCGGGCACGGCGGCCGCGCGGGCGAGCACCTCGGGCGGCAGGAGCTCCGGACCGAGGACGGTCCCCGGCGCCAGGACGACCATGCGCTCGATCACGTTGCGGAGCTGCCGCACGTTGCCCGGCCACGCGTACGCGACGAGGGCGCGCTCCGTGGCCGCGGCGAGCCGCATGGGGCCGCGCCCGGCGTCGCGCGCGAACCGCTCGACGAAGCCCCGCGCGAGGTCCGGCACGTCCTCGGGACGCTCGCGGAGCGGCGGGACGCGCAGGCGCACGACGTCGAGCCGGTACATCAGGTCCGCGCGGAAGGTCCCGCGACGGACCTCCGCCTCGAGGTCGCGGTTGGTCGCCGCCACGATCCGGCAGTCCACGGCGAGCGTCCGGGTGCCCCCGACGCGCTCGAACTGCCCGGTCTCGAGGAAGTGCAGCAGCTTCGTCTGGAACCGGGGCGTCGTGTCCCCGATCTCGTCGAGGAACGCCGTGCCGCCCGCCGCGAGCTCGATGCGGCCCTCCTTGCGCGCGACCGCGCCGGTGAACGCGCCCTTCTCGTGGCCGAACAGCGTGGACTCGACGAGGTCGTCGGCGAGGGCGACGCAGTTCACGTAGACGAACGGCGCCGCGGCCCGCGCGCTGCGCGCGTGGACGAGCTCGGCGACCACCTGTTTCCCGGCGCCGCTCTCGCCGGTCACCAGCACGACCGCCGACGACCGCGCGGCCCGCGTGGCCTCGTCCACGACGCGGGCCATGGCCGGCGAGCGTCCGAGCACCGGCTCGCGCCCGCCCCGCAGTCGCTCGGCGAGCGCCGACGCGACGCGCTCGGTCCGCCGACGGCCGAGGGTGCGGTCGACGACCGCCCGCAGGACGTCGAGGTCGGCGGGTTTCTGCACGAAGTCCACGGCACCGAGCCGCAGCGCCTCGACCGCCGTCTCGACGGAGCCGTGCGCCGTCAGCACGACGATGTCGCCGGCGAAGCCGTCGGCGACCGCGGCGCGCAGGACGTCGAGCCCGCCCCGACCGGGCAGCGCGAGGTCGAGGAGGACGAGCGCGTGCGCGCCGTCGCGGATCGCGGCGAGGGCGGCGTCGCCGTCCGCCGCCTCGTCGACACGGTGCCCCCAGTGCACGAGGCGCGCGGCGAGCGCGCGACGGAGCGTCGGGTCGTCGTCCACCACCAGCACCGACGTGCTCATGCTCCCCCCTCCCAACCGTCGAGGCGGACGCGGAGCTCCGCGCCACCGCCGTCCGGGTCCACGACGTCCACGCCGCCGCCGAACGCCTCCGCCCACGCGCGGACGACGTGCAGCCCGATCCCGAGCCCCGCACCGGGGCCGGCGTCGCCGGACCCCGGCGCCCGGAACCGCTCGAACAACGTCGCCCGCGCCTCGCGCGGGATGCCGGGGCCGCGGTCGCGGACGGCGAGGACGGCGCCCCCGCCCGCGTCCGCGGCGAGCCGGACGTCCACGTCGCTGCCGGCGGGCGCGTGTTTGATCGCGTTGTCCACCAGGTTCTGCGCGACCTGGAGCAGGCCGTCGCGGCGCGCGCGGACCGGCCCCACGGGGCCGAGGTCGAGCACGACCCGCACGCCGCGCACGCGCGCGAGCGGGGCGAGCGCCTCGACGGCGTCGCGCACGGTCGTCGCCGCGTCCACGGGCGACGGCGCCAGATCGGCCCCGACGGCCATCCGGCTGATCGTCAGCACGTTCTCGACGAGCGCGCCGAGCTGACGGAGCGCCGCGCGCGCGCCCGCGAGGTCCTCGGCCTGACGCGCCGTGAGCGGGCCGGAGAGCCCGTCGAGGAGGTTGTCGACCGACCAGCGAACGGCGGTCAGCGGCGACCGGAGGTCGTGCGCGACGCGCAGCAGGAAGTCGGTGCGGCGGCGGTCGAGGTCGGCGAGCGCGCGGCGGGCGACCTCGCGCTCCGCCGCGACGCGCACGAGGCGGAGCCGGTCGAGCGCGTCGGCGGCGCACGCGCCCGCGCCGCGGAGCAGGGTGACGTCCTCCGCGACGTGGTGGCGCCCGCCGTGGCGCGGCCCGACGAGGATCGTCGCCAGCAGGCGGGCGTCCCGCACCACGGGCTGGAGCATCCTCGCGTCCGGCACCGCGTCCGGGACGCCGGGCCCCTCGATCTCGCGCACGGCGGTCGCGCCGCCCCGCGCGACGGTCCCGACCGGCAGGGGCCGCCGCGCCTCGATCTCCGCATGGGCGCGGCGGGCCGCGTCGGGGTCGGCGCCGCCCGCGACGACGAGCTCATCGTCGTTCCGCACCACGACGGCGCACCACGTCGCGTCGAGCGCGTCGCCGACCGTCCGCGCGAGCACCTCGCCGACCGCCGCCGGCGAGGGCGCGGCCGCGACGGCGCGGGCGAGGTCGCGCAGGGCGTCGCGCCGGGCGGACCGGATCCGGAAGAAGGCGCGGTCCACGCCGGCGGCGACCGCACGCCGGGCGGGCACGAACAGGGCCCCCGA
>JAEUHO010000593.1 GCA_016795345.1 Planctomycetia bacterium
GGGCCCCGAGCGACGTCTCGACGCGCGTGATCGTCGCGTGGGAGGGGATCAACGTCGTCGTGGCGACGACCTCGTGGGTGTACCCGGCGGCGCCCGCGTACGCGGAGGTCTCGACGTCGAGGCCGTCGGCGGCGACGCGCGCCGCGAAGGCGCGCGCGTCGGCCTCGCTCGGGAAGACGAACGAGAAGTCCACGGCGCGCGGGAGCCAGAGCCGGTCGCCGCCCGACGCCATCCGGAAGAGGACGTCGCCGTTCTCGGTGGACGGGAAGACGTCGTCGTTCCGCCGACCGAGGACGAGGTCGCCGTCGTAGGAGGGCACCACCCCGAAACCCCGGACGCGGGGCATCGCGCGCGCGACCTCGTCGAGGAGGGGCATCAGGTCGGCGTGGCCTTCGGCGGACAGGATGAGGTCGGTGCCCCCGTCGTGGTCCCCGAGGTGGTAGTAGAGCCGCGGGTCGAGCCGGCGGAGCCGGTCGAGCAGCGCCTCCATGGCCGCGCGGGGCCGGGGCGATGCCGAGAGCGAGGCGAGGAGCGGCGCCGCGTCGCGCCAGAACTGGGTCACGTCGGGTCGCATCCGAGGAACCTATCATCGGCCCGCGCCGCGCGGGGTCACGCCCCGGGCCCGCCCTCGGGGTCGTTGGCGGGACAAGCGGTCTCGCCGCCGCAGCAGGGGTCGACGTTCACGCCGCAGGTCGCGCACTGCACGTGGCCGTGCACCGCCACCGGCCGAACGGGGAAGCCGCACCACGGGCAGCGGCCCGCGTCGGCGCGCGGGGCCGCGAGCGGCCGCCCATCGGACCCTCGGGTCGGTTCGTTCGGCACGCGCCGATCGTGCCGCGCGCCCACGCCGGTCGGAAGGGATCTTCGTCGGCGCCCCGCGGCACGTGACGGCCGCCCGCGGGGCCGTGCGGTCAGACGCCCTCGAGGAAGGCGGTCTGCCGATGACCGCTCGCGACCGCGGCGAGCTCGCGGACGAAGCGGTCGAGGAGCGCGGGTTCGGAGCGGAAGAACAACGTCGCGCGACTCGCGACGGGCTGGTCGCCGAAGGGCTCGAACGACGACTCCTGCTCGCAGGAGAGGAGGAGGCGTCCCGCCATGACCTGGAGTCGCGCGCGGAACGCGCCTCCGGCCCACGTGGGGCCGAAGCCGCCGAAGGCGAGGTCGTGCGGGCCGCCTTGCATGCCGCCTTGGAACGTCCGCAGCGCCTCGACGGCGGCCTCGAGGTCGGCGAGGCCCACACAGACCTCGTTCACGAACGACGACGTGCCGTCGCACCCCTCGATGCGGAACTCCAGCATGCCCTCGTCCGACCACCCCCGCGTGAGCGTGAGCCCGGGTCGCCGCGGCTCGCCGTCGGCGGCGGCGATCGCGGGGACCGGCGCCAGGGCCGGCGACGACACGGGCGACGCCTCGGGGACGCCGCGGGTCGCGAGTTCGTCGCGCCACGCGAGCACGAGCCGGGCGACCAGCGCGTCGTGGTCGGGGGCGGGCGCGAGGCCCATCGCCTCGACCGTGACGCCCGTGAGATACGCGGCGATCGCCTCCACCGAAGCCCCGGCGGCGAGCTTCGAGAACACCTGCGCCGCGTACGCCTCGTACTCGGTGCGCGCGGCAGGATCGTCGGCGACGCCGAGCGGGTCCCATCGGTAATGGAGCACCTCGCCGATGGCGCGGTGGAGGGCCTTCTGCTGGGGATCCCACCTGGTCATGCCGGTCCGACGGGACGTCCTCCTCGACGGCGCGTGATCCTACGGCAACCGGGATGCGAGCGCGGGCCCGCGCGGACCGGCGGACGCGCGGGACCCCGCCGGCGCCAGGGAAACCCACGGGCGAAGCGTCGGCCCCGGCCGGGCGGGCACAAGGCCCGCCCCTACGCAGAACGCACGCCAATGCCCATATTCTACATTCTACGCGATATTCACACGCACACCCATCGACCGAAGCGGTCCGCCCGTGGACGGTGAGAGACGACGGCGTCCATTCCGTCCGCGCCAGCGCCGACGTGCGAGATCACGGCAACCCGTAGGGCGCGGGCCTTGTGCCCGCCCGCCGGTCGCGCCGATGCACGACGAACACGGTGGCCCCTGCACCGCGCGCACCCGCGGCGACGTGCGAGATCGCGGCAACCCGTAGGGCGCGGGCCTTGTGCCCATGGCCGTAAAGATAAGGACCGGGGGGAGGTGGGGTGACGTGGATCGCGAACCGATCCGTCGGGTCGGAGGTTCGCAATGTCGAGATCCACTGCGCAGCGGGTCGACCTGATCTCGGTGCTCGAGGTGATCGACCGGCACCTGACGAGCGCCCTCTGCGACGCGACCTGGGAGGCGGTGCGGGTGTCGGAACGCCAGCGGAAGTGGACCCTCGAACTACTCTTGCGGTTCTGGATCGAGGTGACGGTGCAGGCGCCGCGTTCGCTTCGGGACGCTCTGACGTGGGCCACGGGTCTTCCGGGGGCACGGTTCCCGGGGCCGCAGGCGACCCCGGAGGCGTTCTTCTCGCGGAGCCAGAACCTTCGCTACGCGTTCTTCGAGGACGCCTTCCGCCGATTCCGCGAGGCGGCGACCCGCGACCTGCCGGCCCGATTCTGCCGCGAGTTGCACGGGCTGCTCGAGAGGTTCCCCTCGATCCTCGCCCTGGACGGATCTGGCCTGGACCCGGTGGCTCGTCGACTCAAGGCTCTCCACAAGGACCGGCGGGTACCGCTGCCCGGGGCACTGTTGGCGGCGTACGACATCTGCCGCGGGGTGCCTGCCGTCATCGACTTCGATCCCAACGTGTACACCGCAGAGATCAATCGCGCGAAGGCGGTCCTGGCGAGACTGACGAGCGGGTCGTTGATCGTGGCCGATCGCCTGTACGGGGTACCGGCGTTCTTCGCGGCGCTCCGCGGCCACGGGTTGTTCGGGGTGTGCCGTCTGTTCGGCCCGGTGAGCCTGGCGAACAAGGTCCTGTCAGGCCGCCACGTCGCCGAAGAAGGCGTGGTCGAGGACTACGACGTGCTGGCAGGTACGCCACAGGACCCCGGGGCGCGATGCTCGCTTCGCCTGATCGTGCTCAAGGTGCGCGGCCGAGCGAAGCTCCAACTGCTCACGAACGTGCTCGATCGCTCTCGGCTGAGCGCCCCGGAGGCGCTCAAGGCGTACCGGGCCCGGTGGAGCATCGAGCGGATGTTCTCCGACCTCAAGGAGGTCCTCAACCTGAACCGCTTCCATGCCGGCAACATCAACGCCGTCGGCATGCAGGTGTTCTCGGCCGCGATCATGTACACCGGGCTTCGGGTGGCGCAGAGCGAGATCGCAGCGCAGGCGGAGGTCGAGCCGGAGGAGATCTCCACCAAGAAGCTGTTCCCGAAGGCGGCCGCCGCGGCCCAGGCGCTGGCGGCAGCGCAGTACACGCTGATCGAGGTGCAGGAACTCAACCGCGGGGTGGAGCTCAAGCTCCCGACGCTGCGGGAGATGCCCTTCGCATTCCTGCCGCTGTCCTCAATCCTGCGCGAAGTCCGCAGCGAGAAGCGAACGACGCGGAGGAAGTGCCCGGCGAGAGGGATGTGGCGCGCGATGCCGGGCATCAGGAGACGAAGGAGGCCGAGTTAACTTTACGGCGATGGGCCTTGTGCCCGCCCGCCGGTCGCGCCGATGCACGACGAACACGGTGGCCCGCGCACCGCCCGCACCCGCGCCGACGTGCGAGATCACGGCAACCCGTAGGGCGCGGGCCTTGTGCCCGCCCGCCGGTCGCGCCGATGCGCGACGAACACGACGGCCTCCGCGTCGTCCCCCCCGCGCCGGCGACCGGGCCTCGCGTCCCGGGGCGGGGTCAGCGCCCTTCGCGTGGGACGCGGAAGCGCTCGAGGACGGCCGCGAGTTCCACGGGCGGGATCGAGATCCACTGCGACCACTCGGCCCCGCGGCCGTGGGGGTACCCGAGCAGGTTCCCGAGGCCGTTCGCGAGGGCGAGCGCGACGTCCCCGTCGATCGGCGTCGTGTCCGAGAACGTGCGCGCGAGCGACGCGACGACGTCGCGCTCGAGCCCGAACAACGTGGAGAACTCCGCGTCCGAGAAGAACGGGCCGTGCGCCGACGCCGTCAGCACCTCGCGGTAGACGTCACGGTCGCGGCCGGGGCCGCCGGGACGCAGCCCTCCCACCGGCGCGGGACGTTCGGCGCGGGTCTCCCACGGAACACTCGCGGGGTCCTCGATCAACCCGCGCAACAGCACGTCGGCGGCGTCCGGGCCGGATCGGCCCCGCCCCCACCCGCGCGGGCGCCACGCGACCCCACCGACGTCCACGACGACGTGCGCGATCGCGTCCTCCGTCGGATGGACCCGGAGGCGGACGCGCAGCGGTTGGTACGTCTGGTCCTCGAGAAGGACCCCCAGACCGAGGAGGTCCGCCTCGTTCGGCCCGGTCCTGTGTGCCCCCGCGAGCAGCACCCCGTCGAGGACGGGTGCGCGCGACCCGTCGCCGTGGGCCGCGAGGACCTCCTCGAGGAACCGCCCGAGCGCGGCCCCGCTCGCCTCGAGGGCCGGCGCGCCCGACGGTCGCGGCCCGAGCAGCGAGGCGCCCACGGCCACGCCCTCGAGCGCGCACCGCAGCGCGCGCGCGACCTCTCGTTCGGCAGGGCTCGTCACGTCGCCCTCCCTCGCGTCGCGCCCGCGGGCGCGGGCCCGGCGGCGCTCCACGATACCGGCGCCGGCGCGTCGCGACCCGGCCCCCGCACCGCCCGCCCCCGCGGCGGCCACCGGGCCTCGCGTCCCGGGGAGGGGGATGCGTCAGCGGGGCGGGAAGAGGCGGAGCGCGTTCGAGGAGAGGAAGCGCTCGATCACGTCGGCGGGCAGCGGCAGCGCGCGGAGGCCCGCGAGGTTCTTCGCGATCGAGGGGACGCCCGGCGACGGCCAGTCGGTGCCGAAGAGGACGCGGTCGGCGATCTCCTCGATGCGCGGGAACCACTCGAGGACGCGGTTCGGCGGGATTCCCGAGAGGTCGAGGCAGAACCGCGGGAAGCGGCGCAGGAGGAAGAACGCCTGCTCGGTCCAGAAGGGACGGCCGCCGTGCGCGATGATCACCGTGAGGTCGGGGAAGTCGATGCCGACGTCCTCGAGCTGCAGCGGGTCGCCGTGTTTGCTGCGCGCGCCGCGGAAGATGCTCGTGCCGGTGTGGAACATCACCGGGATGCGCCGCGCCTGCGCCACCTCGTAGAGGTCGCGGAGGCCGGGGTGGGGCCCGAGGTAGTCGTTGGGGTTCACGAGCATGTGCGGCCCGTGGACCTTGAAGAGCCGCGCGCCCGCGTCGGCGAGGCGCTCGGCGCGGCCGCGCACGTCGCGCTCGAAGCGCGGGTTGATGCCGACGCACGGCAGCAGGCGGTCGCGGCGGCCCTCGGTGTAGCGCAGCACCCACTCGTTGGTGGCCGTCGAGAAGCCCATGACGTCGGGCGCCTCGTAGTTGATGAGGACCGTGCGCGCGACGCCCTCGCCGTCCATGTGGGCGACGAGCGCGCCCGGGTCGTCGAAGCAGCGGCGGATCGTGTCGAGGTCGTCGCGGCCCTTCCGCATCGCCTCCATCACCGCGGGGCGGATCATCTCCCACGGCTGCACGTGGACGTGGACGTCGGTGACGGGGCCGCGCGCCGCGCTCACGCCGGCTTGCTCCAGTCGTAGAAGCCGCGCCCGCTCTTCTGGCCGAGGCGGCCCTCCGCGACCATCTTGCGCAGGAGCGCCGGCGGCGTGAACCGCCCGCCGGGGAACTTGCCGTCGAGGTACTCGGCGATGCCGAGGCGGACGTCGAGGCCGACGAGGTCGGTCGTCTTGAGGGGGCCCATGGCGTGCCCGTAGCCGAGCACGAGCGCCGTGTCGATGTCCTCGGGCGACGCGACGCCCTCCTCGACCATGCGGATCGCCTCGAGGCCGAGCGCGATGCCGAGGCGGCTCGTCGCGAAGCCCGGGACGTCCTTCACGACCACGCACGTCTTGCCCATGCGCTTGCCGACCTCGAGCGTCGCCTCGAGGGTCGCCGGCGACGTGGCGTCGGTGCGGACCACCTCGAGGAGCGGCTTCAGCGGCACGGGGTTGAAGAAGTGCATGCCGATCACGCGGTCGGGCCGGCCGCTCGCCGCCGCGATCTCGGCGACGGAGAGCGACGACGTGTTCGTCGCGAGGATCGCGCCGGCGGGCGCCGCGGCGCCGAGGTCGCCGAAGATCCGCCGCTTGAGGTCCATGCGCTCGGGCGCGGCCTCGACGGCGAGGTCGATGCCCGCGGCGGCGGCGCGGAGGTCGCTCGCGGCCGAGAGGCGCGCGAGGGCGGCGTCGCGGTCGGCCGCGGCGACCTTCTGCTTCTCGACGAGCTTGTCGAGGCTGCCCTTGACCTTCGAGAGGCCCGCGGCGACCGCCTTCGGGTCGACGTCGAAGAGGCGGACGTCGTAGCCGGCGACGGCGGCGGCCTGGGCGATGCCGTGGCCCATGGTGCCGGCGCCCACGACGAGGACGGTGCGGACGGACATGTAGGGACCTCCCGGGGAACGGGGGCGGAGCCTACGGGAGCGCCGGGCAACCGTGGCGTTTCGGCCCGGCCGGGGCCACGATGCGGGGATGGCCCACGTCGTCGAGGTCCCCGTCCGGTTCGGTCACGTCGATCAGGCGAAGATCGTCTACTACCCCCACCTGTTCCACTTCGGCCACGTGGCCATGGAGCAGACGTTCGAGGACGTCCTCGGCGTCTCCTACCCCGACCTCCTGGTCCGCGACCGCCGCGGCTTCCCCGCCGTCCGCATCGAGACCGACTTCCTCGAGGTCGTCCCCTACGGCGAGCGCCTCCGCATCGCCGTGTCGGTCGTGAAGATCGGCACCACGAGCGTGACGTGGCGCTTCGACGCGACCCGCGCGTCCGACGGCGCCCGCGCCTTCCGCACCACCGTCGTCACCGTCTGCGTCGACATGGACACGTTCCGCCCCACGCCGGTCCCCGCCTCGCTGCGTCCCGCGCTCGAGCGCCTCGTCGACGCGCCCCCCGCCCCCTGAACGCCGGAGCCCTCGATGCCCCTCCGCTCCCCCGTCGCCTCGCTCTGCGCCGCCCTCGGCGCCGCCGCCGCGGTCGTCGCGCTGCTGTTCCCGCCGCTGCTCGTCGTGCGCGAGCCCGCGACGCTGCGCGACCTCGTCGCGTCCATGGCGGCGGCCATGCTCGGCGTGACGCAGGTGAACGGCCTCAAGCTCCTCGACCTCGCCCGCGACCTCGACGGCGGCACGCGCGATGCGGTCTTCGTCGCGTGGGCGGTCGCCGCCGGCGCCGCGGTCCTCGCGTTGCTCGCGTGCGCGCGGCCCCGCCTCTCGCGGCTCCTCTCGGTCGCGGGCCTCGCGGCCCTCGCCGCGCTCGCGATCGTCCCCCGCGTCGTCGGGGACGACCAGGTCAGCACCCTCGGCCACCTCGTGCGCGCCGCGGACGTCTCGACGGGGTTCTACGTCGCGATCGCGGGGTTCGCGCTCGTCGTGGTCGGCGGCGCGCTCGGCCGCTGCGCGTAGGGGTCCGCGACGACGCGGATCCCCCGAGCTCGGTCGAGCGCCCGCGAGGCCCCCGTCGTCTCGGGGCAGGCCCGGACCCGCCGCGGACGCACGGGCCCACTCGATCTCCGGGACCGCGAGGCCCGCTCGCCCGTGCGAGCCGCGCGAGCGCGACCCGGAACGACGCGAGGCCCGGCCGCCGACGGCGACCGGGCCTCGCGTGCCCGCGGATCGGGGGTTGCTTCCGCAGCGCCCCGGGGTCGTACGCGGCGCTACGGGTCGTAGTAGCCCCGACGGACGTACCGCGCGCCGTAGTAGCCGCCGCGGTAGTAGCCGCCGTAGTACGGGCCGTAGTAGGGGTACGGGCTGCCGTACACGACGACGGGCGGCGGCGGCGCGTAGTAGACGGTGCCGGGCGCGCACGGCGCGCACGCGGGTGGCGCGCTCGGCGGCGGACACGGCGGCGCGCACCGCGCCTCCTGGTCCGACGCGATGGCGTCGCCGGCGAGCGCGCCGGCCGCGAGGCCGACGATGCTGCCCGCGAGCGCACCCTCGGCCCCGCCGGCGGCGCCGCCGATGGCCGCGCCCGTCGCCGTCCCGGCGATGACGCCGGCGGCGCGGGTGTGGCCCGGGCCGGCCGCGCAGCCGGAGAGGACGAACGCCGCCAGGACGCTGCCAAGGACGAGGACCTTCATACGAGGGCTCCGAACGCGGGGATGCCAGGGACGATCCATCCACTCTATCGGTCCCCGAGGGCCGCGGGCCCACGGGCGCGAACGACACCGGCCCGCCCCCCGGGTGGGAGGCGGGCCGGCGCGCGGGACCGACGGGTCGGTCAGCGGGCGGGGAAGGTGAAGCCGGCGGCGCCGGCCTGCTCGCGGACCGCGTCGCGGATGGCGCGGTCGAGCGCCTTGCTGTCGTCGAGGCCCTTCTTCGCCATCTCGGCCTGGACGAACGCCCGGCGCTTCGCGTCGAGGTCCTTCACCTTGGCGGCGATGGCGGCGCGCTCCGCCGTCTTCTCCGCGAGGTGCGCCTTGCGCTGCGCCGGCGTCATCGCCTTCATCTCCTCGGGGAGCTCCTCGACGGGCACCTTGTCGAGGTCGAAGCCCTCCTCGCGGCTCTTGTCGACGAGGTCCCAGCCGCGGTTGTCGTAGAGCCCGCCGGCCTTGCTCGCGGCGCGCGCCGCGGCGGCGGGCGCCGACGGCGCGGCGTTCGCGTCCTGCGCGGACTGCCGGCCGAGGGCTTCCCGGCCCTTGTCGCCGTACGCGAGGTAGGTGCGGTTGAGCTTGCCCGACAGGTCCGCGAGCTCCGCGTCGAAGGGCGTCGCGACCGCGACCACGCCGTGGTTGTGGTCGATCGCCGCGAAGCGGCCGCGGCCGAGCGCCGCGACCTCGCGCCACGCCGGCGCGTCGCCGTCGTCGGGGTTGCCGCAGTAGATCGAGTTGACGCGCACGCCGAGGCCGAACGCGTGCTTGACGACCTCGCGGAACGGGGCCGCGCGGTCCTGGTCGGCCGACTCGTTGCCCGCGACGAAGAGCAGCTTCGCGGCGTCGGGGCCGCTCCACTGGAGGTTGCCCACCGCGGTCTTGACGACGCGCCCGACGTACTCGGTGCCGCCGTTCGTGCCGAGCGCGAACAGCTTCTCCGACACGAGGTCGAGGTCCGTGGTGAAGGGCGTGCGCACGATCACGTAGCCGTCGGCCTCGGAGCCCTCCGAGCCGAACGTCAGCAGCGCGACGCGCAGCGTGGGCGTCGGCGTCGCGGTGGCGAGCTCGTTCACGACCTCCCACATGCGCTGGCGCGCGGCGTCGATGAGCCCCTGCATGCTGCCCGACGTGTCGAGGCAGAGCGCGAGGTCGATCGCCTTGCGCACGGGCGCGGGGCGCTTCGCGACGGGGTCGGGCGGCGGGACGTCGGCGCGGGCCGCGCCACCTCCCAGGGCCCCGAGGAGCAGGGCGACGGCGGCGAACCCGGCGGCGCAGGATGACCGACGGGCGGGAGCGGGCAGGCGAGCGGGCATGGCGGATCCTCCGTGGGGGTACGGACGAATCGACACCGACGGCGAGGCTGCGTTCTGTACGAAGCCTGCAAACCGTGTCCGAGCCGTGCAAAGGCGGGGGACGCACCCCCGGCCCCCGGGACCGCGAGGCCCGGCCCGCGCCGAGCGACAACACGTCCGCGCCGAGCGACGACATGCCGGCGCCGAGCGACAACACGCCCGCGCCGAGCGACAACACGCCCGCACCGAGCGACCACGTGCGCTCGGGCCGGGGGTCAGGGCTTCGCGCGGCGCTTGGCGAGGAACGCGTCCATGCGCGCGAACTTGTCCGGGTGCTCGAACAGGACCGCCTGGGCCTCGCGGTCGAAGTTCGCGAGCTGCTCCTCGGTGGCGCCGTGGCACCACATCCGCAGCGCGGCCTTCGTCTGCTTCACGGCCTCGGGCGCCGCGGCGAGGATCGGCGCCAGCAGGTCCGCGACCGCCGCCCCCACCTGCTCGTCGGGGACGACGCGGTCCACGAGGCCGATGCGCAACGCCTCCGTCGCGTCCACGACGGCGCCGGAGAAGAGGAGGCGGCGCGCGTGGGCGAGGCCCACGAGCGCGGGCAGGCGGCGCGTGCCGCCGGCCGCGGCCATGATCCCGAGGCCGACCTCGGGCTGGCCGAGGCGGCTCGACGTGCCGGCGACGCGGAAGTCGCACGCGAGCGCCAGCTCGCACCCGCCGCCGAGCGCGAAGCCCGTGATCGCGGCCACGGTGGGCCGCGGGAACTTCTCGAGCCGCGCGAAGACGCGGCCGTTGATGGCCTCGTACGCGTCGGCGCGGCGGCGGTCGCGCAGCTCCGCGATGTCGGCCCCCGACGCGAAGGCCTTGCCCCCCGCGCCGCGGACGACGAGCGCGTCCACGTCGTCGCGCGCCTCGAGCGCGCCGAGCGCCGCGTGGAGCGCGTCCACGAGCGCGAGGTTGATGGCGTTGCGCACCTCGGGCCGGTTGAGCGTCAGCGTCGCGACGCGCCCGGCCACTTCCACCAGCAGGACGTCCGCCACGGTCAGGCCTCCGTCGTGAGCACGAGCTTGCCGAAGACGTCGCGCGCCTCGAGGCGCCGGTGCGCCTCCGCGACCCGCGACAGCGGGAGCACGGCGTCGATCACGGGCGCGAGCCGCCCCGCGGCCACGTGGCCGAGGAGCTCGTGCACCTCGCCGAGCGGGCCCATGGTGGACCCGAGGATCGACAGCGACTTGAAGAACACGAGGTTCAGGTGGACCTCGACCTTCGGGCCCGACGTGGCGCCGCAGGTGACGAGGCGGCCGCCCTTCGCGAGGCACTTGAGCGAGGTCGGCAGCGTGGTCGCGCCGACGTGGTCGATGACGACGTCCACGCCCTGCTTGCGGGTGAGGTCGCGCACGCGCGCGAGGACGTCCTCGCGGCCGTAGTCGATCACGTCGTCGGCCCCGAGCGCGCGGGCCTTGCGTGCCTTGTCCGGGGTCGAGGTCGTCGCGATCACGCGCCCGGCGCCGAGCAGCCGCGCGATCTGGATCGCGGCGGTCGAGACGCCGGCGCCCGCGGCGTGCACCAGGATCGTCTCGCCGGGGCGGAGCTCGGCGCGGCGCGCCACCATGTGCCACGCCGTGAGGTAGACGAGCGGGAACGCCGCCGCGACCTCGAACGAGAGCGCCGCGGGGATCGGCAGGACGTTGCGCTCGGGCAGGCAGATCGCCTCGGCGCAGGTGCCGTCGCGCGTCTCGCCGAAGATCCCGTACGCCCGGCAGAGGTGGTCGCGGCCCGACGCGCACGCGGGGCAGAGGCCGCACGCGTGCCCCGGCGCGATCACGACGCGCTCGCCCGGCTTGCGCGCGGTCACGCCGGGGCCCACGGCGTCGACGACGCCGGCGCCGTCGCAGCCCGGGATCATCGGCAGCGGGAACGTGTGGCCCGGCACGCCGCGGCGCACCCACGTGTCGAGGTGGTTGATGCCCGCCGCCTTGACAGCGACGCGCACCTCGCCCGGGCCCGGCGTCGGGAGCGGGGCTTCCTCGAAGACGAGGCGGTCGAGACCGCCGTGCTCACGGATCCGGACGACGCGCATGGGGACGACCTCGGTCCTACGGAGGCGGGGAGTGTACGCAAGGCCCGGTGGCCGTCGCGCCGGAGAAGCCCCGTCCCGGCCCCGCCCGCGGAGGACCCGGTTCCCCCTCCGCTCGGCCGCCCGTTCGGGTAGGCTCACCCGCCCATGGCCACCCGCGCGCTCCCGACGACGATGAAGGCGGTCCTCTACCGCGGCCCCGGCGACCTCCGGGTCGAGACCGTGCCCGTGCCGACCGTCGGCGCCGGGGAGGTCCTCGTCGAGGTCGCGGTCTGCGGCGTGTCGCCGGTGGACGTGAAGCGCGTGCAGATGGGCCTCAAGCCCTTCGGCCGCGTCCTCGGCCACGAGATCGCCGGGACCATCGTCGCGACGGGCGACGAGGTGGACGGCTGGAAGCCGGGCGAGCGCGTCGTCGTGCGCTCGACGCGCGGCGAGCCGGGGGAGGAGCCCCGCGGCGGCGGTTTCGCCCAGTACGTGAAGGTCGGCGCCGACTTCGTGGACGACCTGGTGGAGGTCCCGCGCGGGTTCTCGTTCGAGGAGGCGATCTTCCTCGAGCCGGTGAACACGTGCCTGCGCGGCATCCGCCTGCTCGACCTCGACGAGGACGACGTGGTGCTCGTGGCCGGCGTCGGCTCGGTGGGCCTGATCCTCCAGCAGCTGGCGATCCGCGAGGGCGCGATCGTGGTGGCCGCCGACCCGATCCCCGGGCGCCTCAAGATCGCCGAGGAGCTCGGCGCCGAGCGCGTCGTGGACCCGCGGGAAGAGGACATGCACGAGGCCTGCCGCGAGCTGACGGACGGTCGCGGCGCCGACGCCGCCATCGTCGCGGCCGTCGGCGCGGGCCCGGTCCGCGACGCGATCCGCGCGACGCGCGCCCGCGCGAAGATCCTCCTCTTCGGCCAGGTGGCGAAGGGCGAGGAGACGGCCGTCGACATCGGCGACGTCTGCCTCGACGAGAAGCACCTCATCGGCTCGCATTCGTGGAGCGAGGAGGAGGCGGACGAGGCCGACGAGGTCGTGTTCCGCCGCGAGATCGAGCTGGCGAAGCTGATCACGCACCGGTTCTCGCTCGACGAGACGGCCGAGGCCTTCAAGCGCGCCGGCGCGCGCAAGGACGACGTCGGCAAGGTGATCGTCGTCCCGTAGGCGCCGGCTGCGGCGGGTGGCGGGTGGCGGGTGGCGGGTTGGCGCGCGGCGCGCGGCGCGCGGCCCATCGTCACGCCGCAAGAGGCACGGTCCGGCGCGGGCGGGCGCAAGGCCCGCCCCTACGAAGAATGCGTTGGATACGGGGTTTTGACGCATTCTACGCCATGTTCACGACGGCGAACGGGCCTCGCGGTCCCGTGCCCGCGACCGCGTCCCGCGACGGTCGACGCGCCCACCGGTCGATCCGGCGCAACGCGCGTCCCGCCGCACCCGCCGGTCGCGCCGATGCACGACGAACACGGCGGCCCGCACCGCCCGCGGATGCGTCGGCGTTCCAGGTCGCCGCAACCCGTAGGGCGCGGGCCTTGTGCCCGCCCGCCGGTCGCGCCGATGGACGACGAACACGGCGGCCCGCACCGACCGCGGTTGCCTCGGCGTTCCGGGTCGCCGCAACCCGTGGGGCGCGGGCCTTGTGCCCGCCCGCCGGTCGCGCCGATGCACGACGAACACGGCGGCCCCGCACCCCCATCCACACGGCGGTCAACGACACGCTCAACGGCGAACGGGCCTCGCGGTCCCGCGCGCGCGACCGCGTCCCGCGGCGGGCGACGCGCCCACCGGTCGAGCCGGCGCGACGCGTCGGGCGGCGCGGCCACCCGAAGGGCGCGACCCGCGAGGCCGCCCGCCGGTCGCGCCGATGCACGACGAACACGGCGACCCGCACCCCCATCGACGCAACGATCAGCGGCGAACGGGCCTCACGGTCCCGTGCACGCGACCGCGTCCCGCACGGGGCGCCGACCAAGGAACCGGGGCGGGCCTTGCGGCCCGCGCAGGGCTCGCAGCAAAGAACCGGGGCGGGCCTTGCGGCCCGCCCCGGGGTGAGGCGACGACGTCCGTCCCTTGTGGGGGGGGTGGGTTCGGGAGCGTCCGGCGTCCCTCGATGCAATGGCCTCGGCGGGTCAGTCCGTGAGCAGCGACGGCGCGGCGCCGCGGAGGATCACCACGCCGTCCGACGTCCGGCGCACCTCGACCGTGAGGCCGACGAACTGCGTCACGTCCGTCACGCCGAAGGGCAGCGACGCGCCGTCGTGCGTGTCGAGCTCGAGCTCCGCCTCGCCGAACGCGTCCACGGTCCGCGTGGCGACGAACGCGGGCGTGCCCGGGTTCGACGGGTCCTCGACGTAGACGTCGAGCGACGCACCCGGCGTCTGGCCCTCGGCCTCGACCTTGAACCGCTGCCGGACCTCGCCGTCCTTCACGCGACGGCGCAGCTCGACGTACCCCTTGCCCGTGCCGTCCGCCGTGCGCACCAGCGCGCCGCGGCCGCGCGCGCGGGCCTCGTCGTCGGCGGACCCGCCGCCCGGCGCCACCGCGGCCGGGAGCTCCGGCACCGTGCCGAACAGCAGCGTCGCGCCGACGTCGCCGTCGCGGACCTCGACCGTGCAGCCCGCGAGGGCCGCCACGTCGAGCGCGCCGTGCGGGAGCACGCCGCCGTCGTTCGTCGAGATCTCCCACTCGGCGCGCCCCGTGGCGTCCACGGTGCGGAGCCCGAGGGACGCTTCGACGCCGTCGCACACCACGACCGCCTCGACCGAGCGACCCGACGCGAGCCGGCCCGCCTCGACCTCGAGCTTCTCGCGGTCGGTGCGCGACTCGACCTTCACCGAGCCCGTCGCGTCCGTGTCGTCGGCGTCGGCCGCGCGCTCGAGACGCACGCGGGCCTCGCGCCGCGCGTCGCGGCTGCAGGACGTCGTGATGGCCTCGATGCGCCCGCCGCGCACCTCGAGGCGGACCTCGACGACGTCGTCGCGACCGAGATCGCGCAGGTCGCTGTCGTCGTCGCCCACGTCGTCGTCGTCACCGTCGTCGTCGCCGCCGTTGTCGTCATCGCCGTCGTCGTCGTCGTTGCCGCCGCCCTGGTCGTCGGTGCCGTCGTCGCCGCCGCCGTCGGTCCCGCGGTCGTCGATCTCGTCCTCGTCGTCGTCCCCGCCGTTGCGGGTCGAGACGACGGTCGCGGCGCTCGTGCCGCCGACGAGCGCGATCGCGAGGTCGCCCGCGGGCACGAGGCCGAACGCGAACGAACCGTCCGACCGCGTCGTCACGCGCTGCCCCGTGGCCGGGAGCGTGAGCCCGATCCCGCCGAGGTTCGCGGTCGAGCCGTCGCGCAGCGCGACGCGACCGGCGAGCGCCACCGAACCGGCCGAACCGGAGCCGCCCCCACCGCCGCCGCCGCACCCGGCGAGGCAGAGGGCGGCGATCAGGGCCGCGAGCAGGGAGGAGGTGAGGCGACGCATCGGCAGGCTCCAGGGGACCGCATCCCCCCCCGCAGAGTCGTCCCGGGCGCAACGGATACGTCGTACCCGGCGCGGCGCCCCGCGCGCGCGGGCGTTAGGATCGCCGGCTCGCCCATGACCTCCGACGCCGACCTCGTCCGACGCTGCCTCGAAGGCGACCGCGTCGCATGGACGTCGATCCTGTCGCGGTACGCCGACCTCGCGTACGCGCTCCTGCGGCGCGCGGGGCTCGACGACGCGACCGCGGAGGACGCCTTCCAGGAGGTGGCGCTCCTCCTGTGGAAGAACCTCAAGAAGCTGCGCGACGTCGAACGGCTCGCGTCGTGGATCGGGACGACGACGCGGCGCGTGGCGTGGCGGCTGCGGAAGCGCGGACGGACGCGGGAGGGTCACGAGACGGCCGCCGCGCGCGACGACGACGCGCCGGGCGCCGCGCCGGACGAGGCGGCGGCGCGCGTCGAGGAGGAGCAGTCGCTGCGCGAGGCCCTCTCCGCGCTCGGGGAGCGCTGCCGGGAGCTGCTGTCGCTCCTCTACTTCCAGCCGGTGGATCTCACGTACGACGAGATCGCCCATCGGCTGGGGGTCCCCCGGGGGTCCCTCGGCCCGACGCGGCAGCGGTGCCTCGACGCGTTGCGGGAAGACCTGACCGCCCGGGGGGTCACCGGCGAGGCGGCGCCCGGACCCGCTCCGTCCGTATCCGTTCCGGGGATGCCCGCCTCTGCCGTGGTGACCCCGGGCCGAGGCGCCACGAAGGCGCCCTCGGGGTCCCGGTCGAAACGACCGCGTTCGGAGCCCCGTCCATGACCGCCCCCACCCCCGACGTCCTGTCGCTCGCGTTCGACGTCGCCGCCGGGCGGGCCCGGGCCGGCGAGCCGCTCCCGGCCGGCGTGCTGGCGTTCGCGCGGCACGTCGTCGCGCTCGGGCGGGTCGTCGCGTCGACCCCTCGTTGCCCGGTCCGCGCGATCACGCGCGCCGAGGCGCTGTTCCGCGCGCCGACGACGCGGACCGTGGCGTCGCTCTGGCGGCTCGTGTTCGACTCGTGGAGCGGCGTGGCGCCGGCGATGCGCGGCCCCGGGCGGCCCCGGTTCGTCCGCCTCGCGGGCGACAACGGCAGCCTCCACGTCGAGCTGACGCAGGCGCCCGACGGCGCGACGCGGCTGCGCGGGACCCTCGACGGCCCCCGCGCCGAGACCGCGCTCGAGGTGAAGGCCGACGGCGGCAAGGCCGTCCGCGTCGGCGTCGAGAGCGGCGGCACGTTCGACGCAACGGTCCCCGCGGGCGCCCGGACGCTGGTCCTCGCCGTCCGCGTCGGCCGGCGCACCGTCGCGCGATCCGAGCCCGTGCCGGTCGGGACCGACGGCGGGACCGACCGCGGGACCGTCTGACCGTGGCGGCGGCGGCCGTCCCCGACTGGTTGCGCCCGGTGCTCGACGCGCGGGCGGTGCCGGCCCGTCGGCGCGCCGCCCGCGCCGCGTGGGCGACCGAGCGCCCGTGGGCGGAGTTGCAGGCGGGCCTCGGCGCCGCGTTCCGCGCGTCCCCGACCGCCACGCTCGACGCGATCCGCGCGCTCCGGGCCGCGGCGCCCGCGGGGGACCGCGCCGTGCGCGGCCGCCTGCGGCTGTACGAGGGGTACGCCGTGCACCGCGCCGGACGGCCGGCGGACGCCGCCTCGGCCTACGCCGACGCCGCCCGCGACCTGCGCGCGGCCCGCCTGCCGGACGAGGCCACGAACGCGGCCCTCGCCCGCGTGGACGCGCTCGCCGCGGCCGGCCGCGTGCCCGCGGCGCTCGCGCTCGCGGCCACGCTCGGCCGCGCGCTCCGCGGCCGCCGCACCCGCCCGGCCCTCGTGCTCGCGATCAACCACGGCAACGCGCTGCGGCTGGCGGGCGACGCCGAGGGCGCGGTCGCGCGGTACGACGCGGCCTCCACGCTCGCGACGGCGCTCGGCGACCCGACCCGCGCGGCGGTGGCGGACATGAACGCCGGCGTTGCGCGCGTCGAGGCCGGCGACGTGGACGCGGGCGCGTCGCGCCTCGCGGCCGCCGCGGACGCGTTCCGGGGCCTCGGCCTCGACGAGCTGGAACGCGAGGCCCGCTCGAACGCCGCCTGGGCCGCCGTGCACGCGGGCCGGATCGGCGACGGGATCCGCGCGCTGGACGCGCTCGCCCGCGCGCACCGCGACGGCGGCCTGCCCCGCTGGGAGGCGCTGTGCCGCCTGGACCTGGCGGACGCGCTCCGTCGCTCCGGCGACGCGCCGTCCGCCGAACGCGAGGCCCTGCTTGCCGCCGCCCGGTTCGGCGACGCGGGCGCCGTGGCGGAACGCGCCGAGGCGCTCTGGATGGCCGCGGCGGCCGCGGGCGACGTCGACCCGCGGCGCGGCCTCGTGCACGCGCGCGCGGCGCGACGCGCGGCGGCGACGCCGCGGCGCGAGGCCCTCGCGCTCCGCGGCGACCTGCTCGTCGCCGACGCGACGGCGCGGGCCGGCCGACCGCCCGCGCCCGCCGCGCTCGCGCGCCTCGGCACACGCGCGCGGGCCCTCGGGCAGCGCGGGCTGGCGGCCGACGTCGCCCTGCTCGCCGGGACCGTCGCGCTCGACGCGGGCCGCGCGGCGGACGCGCGGAAGGCGTTCGTCACGGCGCGCCGCCTGGGCGCGGCGCGGCCGTTCGCCATCTGGGCCGCCGACGCGGGGCTCGCGGCGCTCGACGCCCGGCGGCCGGGCGGGTTCCCGGCGGCCCTCCGGCGCCTGCAGCGCGTGGCCCGCTTCGTCGAGGAGGTCCGCGCGGGCCTGCCGGGCGCGTGGCTCCGCGCGCGGTTCGCGGCGGACCGCCTCGACCCGTGGCTGGTGCGCGTCGAGCTCCTGCTCGCCCGCGGGCGGCCGGCGGACCGCGGCGAGGCCGAACGGCTCCTCGACGCCCTGGCCGCGCGGCGTTTCCTCGCGGCGCGCCCGCCGCGCGCCGACGCCCGCACCCAGCGCATCCGGGCCCGCCTGGAGGCGATCTACGACCGCCTCGCCCGCGGCGACGGCCCCGTGCGCGGCGACCTCGGCACCGGCGCCGTGCTCGAGCGGCGCGCGCGCACCTGGGAACGCGCGCTCGCCGCCGGCTGGCGCCGCGCGGAGCGACAGGCGGCGGCGGAGGCGGCGCCGACGCGCCCGATGGGCCCGCGCGCGAGCCCGCGGGGCGCCGAGGTCGCGTTCGTCCACCTGTGGCGCCGCGACGACCGCGTGGCCGGCCTCGTGCGCGTGGGGACCGACGTCGGCGCGCGCGTCGACCTCGGCCCGGTGGCGCGGTGGGACGCCTGGGCGTCCGGGCTCCGGCTGCGCGCCCCTCGATGGGCGTTCCTCCGCGACGCCGACGCCGCGGCCACCGACCCCTCGGCCACCGAGGGGCTGCTCGGCGAGATCGCCGAGGCGGTGCTCGCGCCGCTCGGCGTCGGCCAGTGGCCGCGCGACGTGCGCTTCACCGCGGACCCGGGCGTGCCGGACCTGCCGTGGGAGTTGCTCCCGTGCCGCGGTCGGCGGGTCGGCGACCACTACGACGTGCTGCGCGTCCCCGCGGGCCGGGTCGGGCCGGCCACGGCGCCCCGCGGCGTCGGCGCGGTCGTGGTCGGCGTCGGCGCGCCGGAGCTCCCGGGCGTCGAACGCGAGGTCGCCGACGTCGCCGAGGCCCTCGGGACCGACCGCGTGCTCGTCGGCGCCGCGGCGACCCGCGCGGCCGTCGCCGACGCCCTCGCGACCGCCGACGTCGTCCACGTCGCCGGCCACGGGTGGGACGCGGGCGAGGCGCCCCCCCTCGCCGGCGTCCGACTGGCCGACGGGTGGTTCTCGGCGGCGGACCTCCCCACCGGGGGGGTCTCCGCCCGCCTCGTCGTCCTCGCCGCGTGCCGGACCGGCCGAACGTCCGGCCTGGCGGGGGTAGCCTGGGGAGGACTGGTGCAAGCCCTCCTGACCCGGGGGGCCCACCGGGTCGTCTGGACCCTCGACGACGTGGACGACCGCGCGGCCGCGGCGCTCATGGCCACGTTCCACCGGACCCGTCGCACGTGCGACGATCGCCGGGCTTTCGGCCGGTCTCTCGTGGAAACCGCTCAATTCACCGGCCACCCGGGCTCGGTCCTGGCGTTTCGATGCTCTGGAGTCTGCGCATGACCCCGTCCCGCTCCCCCCTCCGCACGTGGCCGACCCTCGGCCTGGCCCTCGGGCTCGTGTTCGGCCTCGCCGCCTGCGGCGGGGGCGGCGGCGGGTCGTCCGGCGGCGGGGACGACGACGGCGGCGGCCCCCCGCCCCCGCGGAGCGCGACGGTCGTGCTCGTGAACCCGACGACCCTCGAGGACCTCGAGGAGCTCTGCGACGACAAGGGCGCCACGATCCTCGGGCCCGTCGACGGCACGGACTACTACGAGGTCTCGGTCCCCGACGGCGTGGACGTGGACGACTTCCTCGAGGACCTCGACGACGAGCTCGAGGTCGAGGACGGCGAGCACGACGAAGGCGTCGGCGTCCCCGAGGGCGGCGGCGGCACCCAGGCGGCGTTCGTGGACGACGTCTTCGCGTCCATCGCGACCCAGCCGGCCCTCGCGCTCATCGGCGCCCCCACCGCCCACGGCCGCGGGTACGACGGCACGGGCGTCGTCGTCGCGGTGATCGACACCGGCGTCGTCGCGAGCAGCCCCGCCCTCGCGGGCCGCCTCGTCGCGGGCTACGACTTCGTGGACGGCGACACGAACCCGGCGGACGTCGCCAACGGCGTGGACGAGGACAAGGACGGCGTGTTCGACGAAGGCGTCGGCCACGGGACCTTCGTGGCGAGCCTCGTGCTCGCCGTCGCCCCGAACGCGATGATCATGCCGCTGCGCGTCCTCAACAGCGACTCCATCGGCACCGCCGCGGCGCTCGCGCGCGCGATCCAGTACGCCGTGGCGAACGGCGCCGACGTGATCAACTTCAGCGGCGGCCTCGCGGGCCCGTCCCTCGTGATCGTGCAGGCCGCGGAGAACGCGAAGGCCGCGGGGGTCTACGTCGTCAGCGCGGCGGGCAACCGCAACCTGTCGCAGGTGGACTACCCGGCCAACGCCTCCGCGGTGTGGGCCGTGAGCGCCGTGGACGCGACGAGCCGCAAGGCCTTCTTCGCGTCGTTCGGCTCGGACGTCGACTTCGTCGCGCCGGGCATCGACCTCCTCGGCGCGCACCCCCGCGCCCCGTCCGGCCTCGCCCGGTGGTCGGGCACGTCGTTCAGCACCGCCCTCGTCACCGGCGCGTTCGCGCTGCTCCGCGGCGAGGACGCGGGCGCCCCGAGCAAGGACCTCTTCGAGCGGCTCGAGGACACCGCCGTGCCGGTGGACGCGCTCAACCCGCTCTACGTGGGCAAGCTGGGCAAGGGCCGCCTCGATCTCGGGGCCGCGACCGCGCCCTGACCAACGGAGCGTCCCCGCGCACGCCGCGGCGCGCTCGCCCCGGCGCGCCCGCGCATCGCCCACGGTGCCGGCGCCCCCTGCCGGCGCCCCATCCCGGGGGCCCGAACCGCGGCCCGCGGCACGGGGACGCAAGGCCCGCTCGCCCGCGCGCCGGGGGCACGAAACGAGCCACGCGACGCCGCCGGCCCACGCGCCGGGGCTCGATCCCGCGCGGGCCCCTACGGCGTGCGGCCGGCGGCCTTCTCGAGGACCTTCCGCGCGGCCTTCGCCTCGAGGCGGTTGCGCCGCGCGATGCCCATCGCCTTCAGCAGCAGCTTGAGCAGCACGAAGCACCCCGCGAACGTCGCCAGCTCCTGCGGGAGGTTCTGGAAGACGCCCTCGTCGTGCTCCTTCCAGAGCCACCGCGACAACGTGTACGCGGCGAGCCCGCAGAAGACGTCCCCGAGCCAGGCGAAGAACGAGCGACGGACCAAGGGGGAACCTCCGGTCAAGGGCTGTGGAGAACTCGCCTTCGCGCGGCCTTCGGGGCCCGAACCCCGCGAGCACCCGCTCGGCGTGCGGGCCCCGCGGGCCCGCGTTTCGTGGCCGTGGAGGAGCCTGCGACTCCCTCACGGCCTCTCAGCGGAACAGGTGGACGACCGCGCCGACGAGAGCGTACCCGACGACGCCGTCGAAGAGCGTCGTGACCACGTAGCGCCAGGGCAGCTCCATCCAGATGGCGAGCGACGCGAACGCGCCGAAGCGGGCCAGCACGCCCAGCGCCGCGGCGAAGAGGACCGTGCACCCGAGGCACCCGACGCCGATCCCGGTCAGGTGGACGAGGACCGCGACGCCGAACGCCTCGAGCACGTTGAGCGCGAGCGCCGAGAGGAAGACGCGGGGCGACATCGCGCACCCGGGCTTCATCACGACCATCCAGAACCGCGGGCTCTCCTTCATCAGCGCGGTGAACTCGGGGTCCTTGAACCCGCCCGCGTAGTCCTTGTAGTGCGGGTGGATGTACATCCCGGCCGCGGCCTTCGCGGCACGGGCCGCCGCGTCGAACGGCGTCGCCTTGCCGAGGCTCTTGAAGTCGCCGTGGTGGTGCGGCAGGGCCATCCACGCGATCGCGTACCAGACGTTGAGCGCGACGCCGCCGGCGAGCGCCGCCCAGAGGATCCACAGCGGCACGGCGCACCTCCCTCGGGGCCCGCGCGGTCGCGCCGGCCCGCCGGGAGTCTGCCCGCCCGGCCCGGGGCGCGCAACCTCCCCGCGGCGGCGGCCGGGCCTCGCGTCCCGGAGGGTCGGGGTCCGTCAGCAGCCCTTGAAGGTGGGCTTGCGGCGCTCCACGAACGCGCCCATGCCCTCCTTCGCGTCGGCGGTGCGGAACAGCTGGGCCTGGAGCTCGCGCTCGAGGGCGAGCCCGGCCTCGAGGGGGAGCCCCGCCCCCGTCTGGCAGGCGCGCTTGATGGCGCCGGCGGCGAGCGCCGCGCGGTTCGGGAGGCAGAGCGTGCGCGCGTAGGCGATCACGTCGTCCCAGAACGAGGCGGCGGGGAACACCTGGTTCACGAGGCCGAGCGCGAGGGCCTCGTCGGCCTCGAAGTTGCGCCCCGAGACCATGAGCTCGATGGCCTTGCTCGGGCCGAGGAGCCGCGTCAGCCGCTGCGTGCCGCCGGTCCCGGGCAGGACGCCGAGGGCGACCTCGGGCGCGCCGATCTTGCCGCCGCCCTGCTTCGCGAAGCGGAGGTCGGCCGCGAGCGCGACCTCGAGGCCGCCGCCGACGGTGTGGCCGTTGAGCGCGGCGATCACGACCTTGGGCGTGTGCTCGAGGCGCAGCAGCGTCTCGTTGGCGTGGAGGCAGAAGTGGTACTTCCACGTCGGGTCCGCCTTCGTGAGCATCTCGATGTTCGCGCCGGCGCAGAAGAAGCGGTCGCCCGCGCCCGTGAGCACGATCACGTCCACGCCGGCGTCGAAGCGCGCGTCGATGACGGCGGCGTCGAGGGCCTTCATCATCTCGTGGGAGTAGGCGTTGGCCGGCGGGTCGTTGAGCGTGAGGATGCGGATGCGGTGCTCGGTGCGGACGTCGACGAGGGCCATGGCGGTCTCCCGGGGGCGCGGACGGTCTATCCGCCCGGCGGGGCCGCGGCGCCGATTCGCCGCACCCCCGCGGGCGCCGCGGGCCGGGGTAGGCTGCCGGGGACGATGGACCCCGTCGGCGACCTGGTTGGCCTGGCCTCCCCCGACCCGCGCGTGCGGTTCGCCGCCGAGGACCGGCTGCGGGCCGCGGGCGTCGCCGGCCTCGAGGCCCTGGGGCGGCTGCTCCTCGTGGACGCGCTGCCCGAGCCGCTGCGGGCGCGCGCGGCGGACCTCGTCGGGTCGATCCTCCACGACCGGGCGGTCGAGGCGTTCCGCGCCGCGGTGCCCGACCCGGCGGCCCCCGACCTGTGGGCGGGGGCGGTCGCGATCGCGGCGGAGGCGCACCCCGCGCTCGACGCGCCGGCGCTCGACCGCGAGGCGGACGCGCTGGCGCGCGAGGTCGGCGCCGACGACGACCCGGCGGCGCCGGTCGCCCAGCGCGTCCGCGCGGTCACCGCGGGGCTCGCGCGCGCGGGGTTCCGCGGCGACCCGTCGCGCGCGGACGACCCCCGCAGCTCCTACCTCCCGGACGTGCTCGAGCGGCGCACGGGCCTCCCGATCGCGCTGGGGGTCCTCTGGATGGAGGTCGCGCGGCGGCGGGGCCTCGCGTCGGCGGGGGTCGGGCTGCCGCTCCACTTCGTCGTCCGGGCGGAGACCCCGGACGGGCCGGCGTACGTGGACGCGTTCCACGGCGAGGTCCTCGACGAGGCGGGCTGCGTCGAGCGGGTGGCCCGGGCGGCGGGCCGGCCCGTCACGCTCCCGCCGCGCGCGTTCCGGCCCCTGCGCCCGACGGAGGTGCTGCTGCGGATGCTGCGGAACCTCCGCGCCCTCCACGAGCGGGCGGGCAGCCTGGCCGCCGCGTTGTCGACGCTCGACCGCGCCCTGCACCTCGACCCGCTCGACCCGACGACGCTCCGCGACCGCGTCTACCTGCTGGCCCGCATGGGGCGGCCGGCGGCGGCCGCCCGGGCGCTCAACCGCGTGCTCGCCGGGCAGCCGCCCGAGGGCCGCGAGCGCGACGCGCTCGAGGAGATCCGGCGGCAGCTCCTGCGGGCCGCGGCGGCGCGGAACTGACGGTGCGCGGTCGGGGCGGCCGTTGGGGGCGCCCCGACGGCGGGAGTAGAGTCCGCCCATGGCGCCGCACGAGGCCGACGACGACGAACCGCTGACGCTCCAGGCGGTGCGCGACTCGTGGCCCGCGTACGACGACGACGACCGCGTGGCCGCGTTCCGGTCGATGTCGCGCCCCGAGGCCGAGGACTTCTTCCTCGACGTGCGCGCCCAGGACCAGGCCTGGATCCTCCGCGCCCTGCGCCCCGACGAGCGGCGCTCGTGGATCCGCCTCCTGGCCCCGGACGACGTCGCCGACCTGCTGCAGGCGATCCCGGCCGAGGAGCGCCCGGCCTACGTGGCCCTGCTCGACGAGACGACCCAGAAGGACGTCGCGGGGCTGCTCGCGTTCGCGGAGGACGACGCCGGCGGGCTCATGCACCCCCGCTACGTCCGCATCCGGCCCGACCTCTCGGTGGACGAGGCGATCACCTACCTGCGGAAGGCCGCGCGCGACAAGCTGGGCACCCTCTACTACGCCTACGTGCTCGACGCCGAGTCGCACCTGCTCGGCGTCGTCTCGCTCCGCGACCTGTTCGTGGCGACGCCCGACAAACGCGTCCGCGACGTGATGCGGACCGAGGTCGTGGTGGCCGACGAGACCATGGACCAGGAGGCGCTGGCCCGCCTCTTCAAGCAGCACCGCCTCTTCGCCGTCCCCGTCGTCGACCCCGAGCGCCGCATGAAGGGCATCGTGACGTTCGACGACATCGGCGCCGTCCTCGAGGAGGAGGCCACCGAGGACATCCAGAAGATCGGCGGCACCGAGGCGCTCGACACGCCGTACATGCGCACGCCGTTCCCGCAGATGGTGCGCAAGCGCGCGGGCTGGCTGGCCGTGCTGTTCGTGGGCGAGCTGTTCACGGCGTCGGCCATGAGCCGCTTCGAGGACGAGATCAAGGCCGCCACCGTGCTCTCGCTGTTCATCCCGCTGATCATCAGCAGCGGCGGCAACTCGGGCTCGCAGGCCACGACCCTCGTCATCCGCGCGCTCGCGCTCGGCGAGGTGACGCTCAAGGACTGGTGGCGCGTCGTGCGGCGCGAGCTGGCGAGCGGCGTCGTGCTGGGGCTCCTGCTCGCGCCCATCGGCATGGCGCGCATCCTGCTCTGGCAGGTGTTCCGCCTCGGCGACTACACCGACCACTACGTCCTCGTGTCGCTCACCGTGGGCCTCTCCGTGGTGGGCGTCGTGACGTGGGGCACCCTCGCGGGCTCCATGCTGCCGTTCCTCCTGCGCCGCCTGAGGCTCGACCCGGCGAGCGCGTCGGCCCCCTTCGTCGCCACCCTCGTGGACGTGTCGGGTCTCGTCATCTACTTCACGCTCGCGAGCCTGATCCTCACGGGGACGTTGCTCTGAGCGGCTGAGAAGGAGTCGGAGATCCCTTCACGGCCGCGAAGCGCGGGCCCGCGGGGCCCGCGGGGCTCGCACGCCGAGCGGGCTCCCGTGGGGTTCGGGCCGCGGCAACCGAGCGGCGGCGGCGGCGTGCGCGATCCCGCGCCGCGCGCGGGGCGGCCGTCACCGCCCGAAGCGCGCCTCGAACGTGCGGCGGACGTCGTCGCGCGCGCGCGCGAACGCGCCGTCGACCGCGGGGGGCGCCGCCAGGGGCTCTCGCTCGTCCGGGTCGGCCGCGCGGTCGAACCACGCCTCGTCGCGCCACGCGCGCTGCCGCACGTCGTAGCGCCCCGTCCACGCGAACCGGGCGTCGCGCACGGACGCCCGGCGCGCGAACGTCTCGGCGCCGCCGAGCGGGTCCACCGGCGGCACCACCCCGCTCACGACGGGCCGGTCCCCGACGGCCCCGCGCACCCGCGGGACGAGGCTGACGCCGTCGAACACGGTCCCCCGC
>JAEUHO010000606.1 GCA_016795345.1 Planctomycetia bacterium
GCTGCGCGCGCTCCTGCGCCGCGGCGGCGGCTCGGGGCCCGTGCTCCGCTTCGCCGACGTCGAGCTCGACCCCGCGCGCGGCACCGCGACGCGGGCCGGCAAGCGCCTCGAGCTGCGGCCGCGCGAGCACGCGCTGCTCGAGTTCCTCCTCCGCCACCCGGAGCAGGTGCTCACGCGCGCGGTGCTGTACGAGAGCGTGTGGGAACACGACTACGAGGGCCTCTCCAACGTCCTCGACGTCTACGTCGGGTACCTCCGCCAGAAGCTCGAGGCCGCGGGCCCGCGCCTGATCCACACGGTGCGCGGGCGCGGGTACGTGCTCCGGCGCGAGGAAGAGGACGACCGGTGACGCCCGACGCCGCCCGGCCGCCGTCGCGGCGCGCCGTCACCCTCCGCGCGCGCTTCACCGTCTGGACCACGGCCCTCGTGTGGCTTGTGCTGTTCGGCGCGTTCGTGCCCGTGGCGGCGCTCGAACGCGACGTCGCGCTCCAGGGCCTCGCCGACCGCGCGCGGCGGCTCGCGCGGGCCCACGCGCCGTCCGAGGAGGAGCTGCGCGGCACCGAGCCCGCGCGCCCGCCGCCGCCTCCTCCTCCGCCTCCCGCCGGCGGCGCGGCCGGGAACCCGCCGGACCCGCTCGACCCGCCGGACCGTCCGGAGCCGCCCCGGCCGATCCAGACGACGACGACGCCGCTGCCCGACGAGACCGACGGCGCGCACGTCGAGGTGCTGCACGTCGATCCCGGGCCCCGGGGCGAAGGCCCGCTGCGGATCCTCTGGCGCCGCGGCACCGGCGAGGCGCGCGTCGCCGAGCCCGACCTGCGCGCCCTCGACCGCTGGATCGAGGACGGCAGCGCGCACGGGGTGCGGGTCGCGGGCCGGGGCGGGCGAGAGGACGGCATGTTCACGGTCGCGGTGCGCGAGCTGGGCGTGCCGAACCCGCCGCGACCGCTGCGCGGGCCCGGCGGGCGTCCGGGCCCGGGCCGCCCGCGGCGCGGCCAGGGCACGTTCGCCGTCGCCTTCGTCGAGGAGGCGCCCATGGAGGCGGCGCTGCTGCGCCGTCGCGGCACGCTGCTCCTCGTCGTGACCGCGGCGGCGGCGCTCGGCGGCTTCCTCTCGTTCCTGCTCGCGGGCCGGCTGCTGCGCCCCCTGCGCCGCGCGGCCGACGACGCGGAGGCGATCGCGTCGCCCGAGGCGCGGCTCCCCGCGCCGCCCGCCGACGACGAGGTCGGCCGCCTCGTCGCGGTCCTGAACGGCATGCTCGGCCGCCTCGACGCGTCCGCGGGGCGCGAGCGGCAGTTCCTCGCGTCCGCGTCCCACGAGCTGCGCCGCCCGCTCGCGTCGCTGCTCGGCGAGCTCGAGCTCGCGGCCACGCCGGGCCGCTCGCCCGACGCCCTGCGCGAGGCGGTGCGGCTGGCGCGCTCGGACGCGCTCGCGATGCAGCGGCTCGTGGACGACCTCCTCCACCACGCGCGGGCCCGCGCCGGCCAGCTCCCGCTCGTCGCCCGCGACGTCGCCCTGCCCGACCTCGTCGCGGAGGCGGTGGCGCGCAGCCGCCGCGCGCTCGGCCGCGCCGACGCGGACGTGGACGCCGCGGGTGTCGCCGACCTCCTCCTCCACGTGGACGCCGACGCCCTCCGCCAGGTGGTCGAGAACCTCGTCAGCAACGCCCTGACCCACGCCGGGCCCGACGCCCACGTCGTCGTCACGGCCGCGCGCGAGGGCGACGGCGTCGTGCTCGCCGTCGAGGACGACGGCCCGGGCATCCCCGTCGACGAGCAGACGCGCGTCTTCGAGCCCTTCGGCCGCGGCGACCGCGCGCGCGCGGCCCCGGGATTCGGCCTCGGCCTCGCGATCGCCCGCGAGGTCGCCCGCGCGCTCGGCGGCCGCCTCGAGGTGCGTTCGCCCTTGCGCGGGGCGGACGCGGCCCGTCCCGGCACGCGGTTCACGCTGCGCCTCCCCCCCGCGGCGCTCGCCGCCGGCGGGGGACCTGCGGCGCCCGGTCCACGCCCGCCGGCATAGGGCTGGTCACGGAACCGTCGGGGCGATTCCGGCCGGCGGCGGGGCGCCCCGCGCGGCGTCCCTCCGCGTCAGCGGGTCCGGACCCCGCGATCCTCGTCGTTCCTTGCGCCGCACGCCCCGACGCACGGCCTCGGATCGGACCCCCCGGATTCGTGACGGCGCCGTAGGCTCGCGGGATGGCCGCGGCCCGCGCCCCCGCCGGTGGGTCCTCGCCCCGCGTCCCGCGCGGGCGCGGCGACGCGGACGTCGTGCGCGTCGGCGTCGCCGTGCGCGGGGCCGTGCAGGGCGTGGGCTTCCGCCCGTTCGTGTTCCGCCTCGCGCGCGACCTCGGCCTCGCCGGCTTCGTCACGAACGACGGCGCCGGCGTCCGCGCCGAGCTCGAGGGCCCGCGCGCCGCGGTGGACGACGCGGTCGCGCGCCTGCGCGCGGACGCGCCCCCGCGCGCGACCGTCCGCGACGTCGCGGTGTCGCCGCTCGCGCCCGAGGGCGCCGCGGGGTTCGAGATCCGCCCGAGCGAACGCGCCGGCCCGCCCACCGCGACGGTCCTCGCCGACGCCGCGACGTGCCCCGCGTGCCTCGCCGAGGTCCTCGACCCGACGGACCGCCGCGCGCGGTACCCCTTCGGCTCGTGCACCCACTGCGGGCCGCGCTTCACCATCGTCACGGGGCTGCCCTACGACCGCGCGCGCACCACCATGGCGGGGTTCCCGCTCTGCCCGGCGTGCCGCGCCGAGTACGACGACCCGCTCGACCGCCGCTTCCACGCGCAGCCGATCGCGTGCCCCGCCTGCGGCCCGCGCCTCGCGCTCCTCGACGCCGGCGGCGCGCCCCTCGTCGACGGCGACGCCGCGCTGCGCGCCGCCGCCGCGGCCCTCGACGGCGGCGCCGTCGTCGCGGCGCTGGGCCTCGGCGGCTTCCACCTGCTCGTCGACGCCCGCTCCGAGGCCGCCGTCGCCCGCCTGCGCGCGCGCAAGCACCGCGAGGGGAAGCCCCTGGCGCTCCTCGTGCGCGACCTCGACGCGGCCCGCGCGATCGTCGAGGTGGACGACCTCGCCGCGGCGCTGCTCGCGTCGCCCGAGGCCCCGATCGTCCTGCTCCCCCGCCGCGCGGACGCCCCCGCCGGCGCGTCCGTGGCGCCGTCGGTCGCGCCGGGCAGCGGCCGCCTCGGCGTGATGCTGCCCGCGACGCCGCTCCATCACCTGCTCGCGCGCGGCGTCGAGGGCCCGCTCGTCGCCACCAGCGGCAACCGCAGCGACGAGCCCATCTGCACCTCCCCCGCCGAGGCCGTCACGCGCCTCGCGGGCCTCGCCGACCTCTTCCTCGTGCACGACCGCCCCGTCGCGCGGCCCCTCGACGACAGCGTCGTCGCCGTGGCGGGCGACCTCGCCTTCCCGGTGCGGCGCGGGCGCGGGCACGCGCCGCTCCCCGTCGCGGCGCGGCGGCCGGGCCCGACGGTCCTCGCGCTCGGCGGCCACCAGAAGGTCGCGCTGGCGCTCGCGCTCGGCGACGAGGTGTTCGGCGGCCCCCACGTCGGCGACCTCGACTCGGCGGAGGCGCTCGACGCGTTCCACGCCGCCGTCCGCGACCTCCTCGCGCTCTACGACGCGCGGCCCGCGGCCATCGCCCACGACCTCCACCCCGACTACGCGACCACGCGTTTCGCCGAGGACCTCGCCGCGTCGCCGCTGCCGTGGGCCCGCGCGCTCGCGGACGTGCCCCGCGTCGCGGTGCAGCACCACCACGCGCACCTCGCCGCCTGCGCCGCGGAGCACGGGCTCGAGGGCCCGCTCCTCGCCGCGACCTGGGACGGCACGGGCCTCGGGTCGGACGGCACGATCTGGGGCGGCGAGGTGCTCCTCGGCGACGCGCGCGCGTGCACGCGGGTCGCGACGCTGTCGGCGTTCCGGCTGCCCGGCGGCGACGCGGCCGCGCGGGCGCCGTGGCGCGCGGCGGCGGGCGTGCTCTTCGGGACGCGAGGCCCGGCGGCCCTCGACGACCCGGCGCTCGCGGCCGTCCCCGCCGCCGACCGCGGGGTCGTCGGCCGCATGCTCGCCACGGGCGTCCACGCGCCGCTCACGTCGAGCGCCGGCCGCCTGTTCGACGCCGTCGCCGCCCTCCTCGGGGTGCGCACGACGTGTTCGTACGAGGGCCAGGCGGCCATGGAGCTCGAGGCGCTCGCCGCGCCCGGCGACCACGGGACCTATCCGGTCGTGTGGGACGTGCCGGCCACCGGGCCTCGCGTGCTCGCGCTCGGGCCGCTCGTCGAGGCGTTGCTCGACGACCGGCGCCGGGGCGCGCCCGTCGCTATCATGGCCGCGAAGATCCACGCCACGCTCGCGGAGGCCCTCGTGACGCTCGCCCGGCAGCTCGCCGCCCCGCGCCTCGCGCTGACCGGCGGGTGCTGGCAGAACGTGCGGCTGCTCGCGGCCACGCGCGCGCGCCTCGCCGCGGCGGGCATCGAGGCGGTCGTCCACCGCCGCGTGCCGCCCGGCGACGGCGGGCTCGCGCTCGGGCAGGCGGCCGTCGCGTCCGCGCGGCTGGGAGCGTGACCATGTGCCTCGGCGTCCCCGGTCGCGTGGAGTCGGTCACCGAGGACGCGCTCGGCATGCGGATGGGCCGCGTGTCGTTCGGCGGCGTGGTGAAGGAGGTCTGCCTCGCGTACGTCCCCGAGGCGAAGGCCGGCGACCACGTCCTCGTCCACGTCGGGTTCGGCCTGAGCGTGATCGACGAGGAGGAGGCGCGCCGCACCCTCGAGGCGCTCGCGACGATGGGCGAGCTCTCCGAGCTGCGGACCGAGGCCGACCGGCCGCCCGGTCGCGGGCCCGCGGCCCCGTGAGGCACGTCGACGAGTACCGCGACGAGGGCGCCGCGACGCGGCTGCTCGGGGCGATCCGCGCGCGCGTGACGCGGCCGTGGACGATCATGGAGATCTGCGGCGGGCAGACGCACACGCTGCTGCAGGCCGGCATCGACCGGATGCTGCCGGAGGCGGTCACGCTGGTGCACGGGCCGGGCTGCCCGGTGTGCGTGACGCCGGTCGAGAAGATCGACCGCGCGGTGGCGCTCGCGGGCCGTCCCGACGTCATCGTGACGTCGTTCGGCGACATGCTGCGCGTGCCCGGGTCGCGCGGCGACCTCCTCGGCGCGAAGGCCGCCGGCGGCGACGTGCGGATGGTCTACTCGCCGCTCGACGCGCTCGCGCTCGCGCGGAAGCACCCCGACCGCGAGGTCGTCTTCTTCGCCGTGGGCTTCGAGACGACGGCGCCCGCCAACGCCATGGCCGCCTGGCGGGCGAAGCGGGAGGGCGTGCGCAACTTCTCGCTGCTCTGCTCGCACGTGCTCGTGCCCCCCGCCATGGAGGCGATCCTCGCCGACCCCGAGCAGCGCGTGCAGGCGTTCCTCGCCGCGGGCCACGTCTGCACGGTCATGGGCTACCACGCGTACGAGCCCATCGCGGCCCGGTTCCGCGTGCCCCTCGTCGTGACGGGGTTCGAGCCGGTGGACCTGCTCCAGGGCATCCTCATGGCGGTCGACGCCCTCGAGGCCGGGCGCCACGAGGTCGAGAACCAGTACCGCCGCGTCGTCACGCGCGAGGGCAACGGGCCCGCGCAGCGCCTCCTCGCCGAGGTCTTCGAGGTCCGCGACATGGCGTGGCGCGGGATCGGCACCATCCCCGCGAGCGGGTTCGGCCTCGCGCCCGCCTACGCCGACCTCGACGCCGAGCGGCGGTTCGACGTCGCGGCGGTCACCGCCGCCGAGGCGGGCGAGTGCATCGCCGGCGAGGTGCTGCGCGGCCGCAAGAAGCCCCCCGCGTGCCCGGCGTTCGGCACGCGCTGCACGCCCGAGCACCCGCTCGGCGCCCCCATGGTGTCGGCCGAGGGCGCGTGCGCCGCGTACCACCGCTACGGCCGCGACCCCGGGAGCGCGACGTGACCGAGCCCCCGCCCGACTTCCGCCGCCTCGCCTGCCCGGTGCCCGTCACCACCGGGCCCACGGTGCAGATGGCCCACGGCGGCGGCGGCCGCATGTCGAAGGCGCTGACGGACCGCGTGTTCCTGCCCGCGTTCCGCAACGAAGCCCTCGCGGCGCTGCACGACGGCGCCACCCTCGAGCGCCCCGCGGGCCGCATCGCGTTCACGACCGACACGTACGTCGTGCGGCCGATCTTCTTCCCCGGCGGCGACATCGGCTCGCTCGCCGTGCACGGCACCGTCAACGACCTCGCCATGTGCGGCGCGCGCCCGCTCGCGCTCTCGACGGGGTACCTGCTCGAGGAGGGGTTCCCGCTCGCCGACCTCGAGCGCGTCGTCGCCTCCATGCGCGACGCGGCGCTCCGCGTCGGGGTCCCGATCGTCACCGGCGACACGAAGGTCGTGGACCGCGGCAAGGGCGACGGCGTCTACGTCAACACCGCCGGCATCGGCGTGGTCCCCGACGGCGTCGAGATCGCCCCCGCCCGCGTCCGCGCGGGCGACCGCGTCCTCCTCTCGGGCGGCATCGCGCTGCACGGCATCGCGATCCTGTCGGTGCGCGAGGGCCTCGCGTTCGAGGCCGCGATCGAGAGCGACTCGGCCCCGCTCCACGACCTCGTGGCGGCCGTGCTCGCGGCGGGCGGCCCCGGCGTGCACGTCATGCGCGACCCCACGCGCGGCGGCGTGGCGTCGGCGACCAACGAGCTCGCGTTCGCCGCCGGCGTCGGGATGGTGCTCGACGAACGCGCGGTGCCGGTGCGCGAGGACGTCCGCGGCGCGTGCGAGCTGCTGGGGCTCGACCCGCTCTACGTCGCGAACGAGGGGAAGCTGCTCGCGATCGTCGCGCCGGACGTCGCGGACGCGGTGCTGGCGGCGATGCGCGGGCACCCCCTCGGGCGCGAGGCCGCGGTCGTCGGCGAGGTGACGCGAGGCCCGGCCGGCCGCGTGACCGTGCGCAGCCGCGTGGGCGGGACGCGCCTCCTCGACATGATGTCGGGCGAGCAGCTCCCGCGGATCTGCTGACCCCGCCGACCGCGGGGTCAGCGCGCGGGGCGCGCCCGGTCGGGCCCGTGGTCGTGCGCGTGGTCGTGCGCGTGCGCGTGCGCGTGCCCGTGGTCGTGCGTGTGCGCGTGCCCGTGCGCGGGGTCATGGGCGTGGTCGTGCCCGTGCGCATGGCCGTGCGCGTGGTCGTGCGCGTGGTCGTGCGCGTGGTCGTGCGCGTGGTCGTGCGCGTGATCGTGGGCGTGCCCGTGCGCCGCGCCCGTCGCCGGCGTGCGCGGCAGCGCGTCGAGCCACGCCGTCCACGCGGCCATCCCCTCGCCCGTGCGCGCGGAGACCTTCAGGAGCCGCGGGTTCGGCATGGTGCGGGCGAGCGCGTCCTCGAGCTTCGCGACGTCGACGTCGAGGTGCGGGAGGAGGTCGGTCTTCGTGAGCACGACGAGGTCGGCGCGGCGGAACATCACCGGGTACTTGAGCGGCTTGTCCTCGCCCTCGGTGACGGAGAGCGCCACGACGCACGCGGCCTGCCCGAGGTCGTAGATCGCCGGGCACACGAGGTTGCCGACGTTCTCGAGGAAGACGAGGTCGGCGCCCTTCGTGTCGAGGTGGTGCAGCCCGTCGTGCACGAGCCGCGCGTCGAGGTGGCACGCGGCCCCCGTCGTGATGCCGAGGGACGGGATCCCCGCGCGGCGGAGGCGCTCCGCGTCGTGGTCCGTCGCGAGGTCGCCGCTCATGGCCGCGAGCCGCCGCCGGCCGGCGTAGGCCTTCGCGGTCGCCTCGAGGAGCGCCGTCTTCCCCGAGCCCGGCGAGCCCATGAGGTTCACCGCGACGACGCCCTGCGCCGCGAAGTGCGCGCGGTTGTGGCGCGCGATCGTGTCGTTCTCGCCGAGCAGGTGCTTGCGCACCTCCACCGGGACCAGGTCGGGGTCGCCGCAGCCGCAGGTCTCGCACATGGGAAGGGGCTCCGGGCCGCATCATAGAACGGATCCCCACGACGCCCGGCGCGAGCCCGACGGGATCGGCGGGACCGACGCGCCCGACGGGATCGGCGGGAACGGCGAGACCGACGAGCGCCGGGCCCGCGCCGCGGGGCGGCCCTGGGCCTCGGTTCGTCGGCGCCGGCCACCGGGCCTCGCGGTCCCGGGGGTCGCCTCCGCACCCCGCGCTCCGGTACGCTCTCGCCATGCACGAGTACGGCATCGCCGCGTCGCTCCGCCGGATGGTCGAGGCGGAGGCCCGCGCCGTCGGCGCGCGGCGCGTGGTGCGCGTCGAGGTCCGCGTGGGCGACGCGGCCGGCGTCGAGCGGGACCTCCTCGCGACGGCGTGGGAGCAGGTGCGCGCCGGGGGCGTGACCGACGGCGCCGCATTGAGGATCGTCGCGGTCCCGGCGCGCTGGGTCTGCGGACTGTGCCGCACCCCGGTGGGGAACGACGGGCCCCTCCGCTGCGAGGCCTGCGGGATCGGCGCGGTCCTCGAGGGGGGCGACGACCTCCATCTGGACAAGATCGAGGTCGAACGGGACGCGGGGTGACCCCGAATCGGGGCTTTCGTCCACGAGAAGTGCGCTTTGCTGCCGATTCCCGGGGGCGCGGCGTGCAGCGCGATCGATGCAGTATATCGCGTTGATGAAGAACTGATGTGCGGTTTGTCACGGCCCCGTTTTCGCAGGCCCACCCCCGGTACATCGTGCGCAGAGGGCGCCGATCGTCGGCGCTCGCGCGCTCCGCGAGGTCGCCATGACACACACCGAGACGGGACCCCTCGCCGCGACGGAGACGACCGACCGGGCCGGGACCATCGGGGACGCGCTCACGCGGAGCGGGGTGAGCCGCCGGGCCCTGCTCGAGTTCGCCGGGAAGCTGATGGTCGCGGCGCCCGCGGGCCTCGCGCTGGCGGCCAAGCTGAGCCCCGACGCCGTCGCCGAGGAGATCGCGAAGGCGCGCCGCCCCTCGGTGATCTGGCTGCACTTCCAGGACTGCACCGGGTGCACCGAGACGCTGCTGCGCACCAGCAAGCCGGACCTCGGCGACCTCCTCCTCAACCTGATCTCGCTCGACTACCACGAGACGGTGATGGCCGCGTCGGGCAAGCAGGCCGAGGCGGCGCTCCACGACGCGATGACGGCAAACGCGGGCAAGTACGTCTGCGTCGTCGAGGGCTCGATCCCGACCAAGGACCAGGGGATCTACATGAAGCTGGCGGGGCGCCCGGCCCTCGACGTGCTCGCGGACGTCGCCGGCAAGGCCGCCGCGGTGATCGCGATCGGGTCGTGCGCGTCGTGGGGCGGGGTCCCGTCGTCGGGGATCAACCCGACGGGGGCCGTGGGCGTGGACGCGCTGCTGAAGGACAAGCCGATCGTGAACGTGCCCGGGTGCCCGCCGAACCCGTACACCTTCCTCGGCGTGGTCCTCCAGTACGCGACGGCCGGCACGCTGCCCGCGCTCGACGCCGAGAAGCGCCCGCTGTTCGCGTTCGACCGGTACATCCACGACCACTGCCCGCGGCGCGCGCACTTCGACGCGGGGCGGTTCGCCCGGCAGTTCGGCGACGAGGGCCACCGCCACGGCTGGTGCCTCTACCCGCTGGGCTGCAAGGGCCCGATCACGCACGCCGGCTGCTCGACCCGGCACTTCAACGAACTGCCCGAGGTGTGGCCCATCGGCATCGGCGCGCCGTGCGTCGGCTGCACCGAGCGCGCCGTCGCGTTCAAGACGCCCATCTTCGACAAGTCGGCGGTGCCGGCGCCCACGCCGTCGGCGCAGTACCCGGAGATCCGCCCCGAGACCGGGACGGTGAGCCCCGTCGCCACCGGGATCGTCGGCGCGGTCGTCGGCGCGCTCGTCGGCGCGGCGTACGTCGCGAGCAAGCGGTTCTCGACGGTCCCCGGCGACGAGCGGGTGCCCGGCGAGCCCGACGGGTCGTCGGGGGGCGGGGCGGACGGCGGAAAGGGGGTGTGAGGTGAGCCTGCTCTCCCGCCGCCGCCTCCTCCGGACCGTCGGGACCGGCCTGTCCACCGCCGCCGTCGGCGGGGCGGCCGCCGTCGCCGCGGCGCCCGCGGCGGCCGCCGCGCCGCGCGAGGCGCCCGCCGACGCCGTCGGGATGCTGTACGACGCCACGAAGTGCATCGGGTGCAAGGCCTGCGTGGCGGAGTGCACGAAGGTGAACGACCTGGCGCCCGACACGGAGCTGTCGGGCGGCCTGTGGCAGATGCCGGCCGACCTCAACCCGCAGACGAAGAACGTCATCAAGCTCTACGCGGACGAGGCCACCGGCCGGACGTCGTTCGTCAAGCGGCAGTGCATGCACTGCGTGGACCCGGCCTGCGTCTCGGGGTGCCCGTTCAACGCGCTCGCGAAGGGCCCGCAGGGCATCGTCGGCTGGGACGGCGAGCGCTGCATCGGCTGCCGGTACTGCGAGGTGAGCTGCCCGTTCGAGATCCCGAAGTTCGAGTGGAAGCAGTTCAACCCGAGGATCGTGAAGTGCGAGCTGTGCCGCCACGTGCTCGCGCGCGACGGGCAGCCCGGCTGCACGCGGGTGTGCCCCACGGGGGCGGTCGTGTTCGGGCGCCGCGACCTGCTGCTCGCCGACGCGAAGGCGCGCATCGCGACGAGCCCCGGCGTGTACCACCAGGACCGCGTCTACGGCGAGAAGGAGGCCGGCGGCACGCAGGTGCTCTACCTGTCGCACGTCCCCTTCGAGAAGCTCGGCCTGCCGACGCTGTCCGAGCGCGCGATCCCGGCCGGCACGCGCCACGGCGGCGTGCTGGTGAAGTTCGTCGCGTTCCCCGTCGTGCTCTACGGCGTCTTCCTCCGGTTCTTCCGGCGCAACTGGAAGGTCCACGAGGCGGAGGTCGCCCGCGTGAAGGCCGAGCAGGGCCTCGAGGAGCAGCTGTGATGGCGCGCGCCAAGCCCCTCGCCCACCCCCACGAGAGCGTGATCAACCGCTGGCAGCGCGGGGTCGCCGTCTACGAGGCCCCCGTCCTCACGCCGTGGTTCGTCGTCTTCCTCGCGATGTTCGTCGCCGGGACGGTGATCGCGGCGTTCCGCCTCCTCGGCGGCTCCCTGGCGCCGTTCGCGGCCATGACGGACGCGTACGCGTGGGGCGTGTGGAAGACGTTCAACGTCATGGCGCTCACCGCGCTCGGCAGCGGCGCCCTCGCCGTGGGCCTCGCGTCGTGGGTGCTGGGCCGCCACCACCTGCACACGGTGATGCGCACGGCCCTCGTGACGAGCTTCCTCTTCTACGCCACCGGCCTCCTGGGCCTCCTCACCGACGTCGGCCGCCCGTGGAACTTCTGGAACATGCTGCTCCCGTGGCGCTGGAACACCGAGTCGGCGCTGTGGGAGGTCGCGTTCGCGATGCCCGTCTACTGCGCGGCCTTCCTCCTGTACGAGAACGGCCCGATGGTCGTCGAGCGGCTGTGGCACGCGAGGTCGGACCGGGTCCGCGGCTGGGTCCGGACGTGGCACCCCCGCATCCGCAAGACCTACCCGTTCGTCGTCGCGGGCGCCTACGTGGCCCCCATCATCCACCAGTCGTCCCTCGGCGCGCTGATGGTCCTCGCGGGCCACAAGGTGCACCCGCTCTGGCAGACCGACCTCCTGCCGCTGCTCTACCTCGTGCAGGCGCTGGTCTGCGGCTTCGGCGCCGTGATCGTCGTCCTCATGACCTCGTGCCTCGTCTGGCGGCGGCCGCTCGACGTGAAGGTGCTCGGCGAGCTCGCCGACCTCATGTCGTGGACCACCCTCGCGTGGCTCGCCCTGCGCCTCGGCGACGTGGTCGTCCGCGGCCGGCTCGGCGACGCGTTCGCCCTCGACGCGTTCTCGCTCCTCTTCCTCGCCGAGACCGCGGTGATCGCCACCCCGGCCCTCCTCCTGCGGTCGCCCCGCCTGCGCGCGGTCCCGCGGGCGCTGTACGCGTCGGCCCTGCTCGCGTGCCTCGGCGGCCTCGCGTACCGCTTCATCCCGACGACCCTCGCGTACGCCCCGGGGAAGGGCTCCACCTACTTCCCGTCCGTGCCCGAGCTCGTCATCACCCTGGGGCTGGTCGCGACCGTCGTCGGCGCGTTCAGCCTCGTCGTCAAGCGGTTCGCCGTCCTGCCGGCGCCGCTCGAGTCCTGATACCACGCGGTCGAGCACTCCCCGCTCGCCCATCCTTCGACGCGGAGCGACGCCCATGGCCACCCGGCTCACGATTGACCCCATCACCCGGATCGAGGGGCACCTGCGCATCGACGTCGAGGTCGCCGACGGGAAGGTCGGCAAGGCCTGGTCGTCGTGCACGATGTGGCGCGGGATCGAGAACATCCTGCTCGGCCGCGACCCGCGCGAGGCCTGGTTGTTCACCCAGCGCTTCTGCGGCGTCTGCACCACGGTCCACGCCATCGCGTCGGTGCGGGCGGTCGAGGACGCGCTGAAGCTGCAGATCCCCCCGAACGCGCAGTACATCCGCAACCTGATCCTGATCGCGCACGGCCTGCACGACCACATCGTCCACTTCTACCACCTGTCGGCCCTCGACTGGGTGGACGTGACGAAGGTGCTCGACGCCGACCCGGCGAAGACGTCCGCGCTCGCCGAGTCCGTCTCGGCGTGGACCGGCAACTCCACGAAGCAGCTGGCCGCCGTGAAGCAGAAGCTCGCGGCGTTCGTCGGCAGCGGCCAGCTCGGGCCCTTCGCCCACGGCTACTGGGGCCACCCCGCCATGACGCTGTCGCCTGAGGTCAACCTCCTCGCGACGTCGCACTACTTCCAGGCCATCGACGTCCAGCGCAAGGCCAACCAGGTCGTCGGCATGCTCGGGGGCAAGACGCCGCACATCCAGAACCTCGCCGTCGGGGGGGTGCAGAACGCCATCAACCTCGACAGCCTCGCCACGCTGAACATGGACCGCCTGTTCGCCCTGAAGGTCCTGCTCGACGAGGTGGTGCCGTTCGTGAACGACGTCTACTTCGTCGACGCGTGCGCCGTCGCGGCGTTCTACGCCGACTGGTTCGGCATCGGCGCCGGCACGGGCAACTACCTCGCGGTCCCGGACCTCCCGACGGACGCCGCGGCGACGCAGTTCGACCTGCCCGGCGGCACGATCCTCGGCGGGCGGCTCGACGCCGTGCGCCGCATGAAGGACTGGAAGGACGAGCCCTTCCGCCGGTCCGTGGCGGAAGACGTCTCGCACGCGTGGTACCGCGGCGGCAAGGGCGCGCTGCACCCCCACCAGGGCGAAACGGTGCCCGAGTACACCGACTGGCAGGAGGCCGGCAAGTACTCGTGGGTCAAGGCCCCGCGCTACGACGGCCAGCCCATGGAGGTCGGCCCGCTCGCGAACGTCCTGATCGGGTACGCCGCGGGCGACGCCCGCACGCGGAAGTGGACCGACAAGGCGCTCGCCACCGTCTCGTCGCTCGCCGGCAAGCCGGTCACCGTGGAGATGATGAAGTCCACCATGGGCCGGCACCTCGCGCGCGCGATCCGCTGCGCGATCCTCGGCGAGCTCGCGCTCGAGCACTGGCAGCGCCTCGCCGACAACGTCCTCAAGGGCGACACGAAGACGTTCGAGCCGCCGGTGATGCCGCGCCACGAGGTGCAGGGCGTGGGGCAGCACGAGGCGCCGCGCGGCACGCTCTCGCACTGGGTCGTGCTCGAGGGCGGGAAGATCAAGAACTACCAGGCCGTCGTCCCCACCACGTGGAACGCGAGCCCCCGCGACGAGAAGGGCGTCGTGGGCCCGTACGAGGCCGCGCTGCTCGGCACGCCGGTCGCCGACGCCGAGAAGCCCCTGGAGGTGCTGCGCACGGTCCACTCGTTCGACCCGTGCATGGCGTGCGCCTGCCACACCTACGACGCGGACGGCCGCGAGGTCGCGAAGGTGGACGTCCTGTGAGGGTCGCCGTCCTCGGCCTCGGCAACGTGCTCCGCCGCGACGACGGCGTCGGCCCCGCCGTCGTCGCGCGGCTGGAGGCGGAGTACGACGTCCCGGCGGAGGTCGAGGTCGTGGACCTCGGCACGCCGGGCCTCGACCTCGTGGACCAGCTCGTCCACCGCGACGCGGTCGTCTTCGTGGACGCCGTCGTCCACGCGGGCGCGCCCGGCGCGGTGCGCGTCCTCACGCCCGCCGCGCTGCGCGGCTCGACGGGCGCCGTCCCCGCGAGCCCCCGCATGACCTCCCACGAGGCCGGCGTCGACGACGCGCTCACGCTCGCCGCCATGGACGGCCGCGGCCCGCGCCACGTGCGGATGGTCGGCGTCGTCGCCGAGGACCTCGGCGACGGGCCCGGCTTCTCGCGGGCCGTCGAGGCCGCCGTCCCCGCCGCCTGCGACGCGGTGCTCGCCGAGCTGCGGGCGCTGGGGTACGTCGCGACCCGCCGCGCGGTCCCGCGCCCCGACGCGGCGTGGTGGCGGACGTTCGCGACGGAGGTCATCGCGGCGGCGCTGCCGGCGTGACGCGCCGGCCCGGCGCCGCGGGCGAGGCCGGCCGCCGGGCCTCGCGTGCCCCTCGCCCCGGGGGTCGCGTCACCGCCGTCCGCGGGGCGCGGCGCGCGCGGCCGGCGCGGGAATCGAGGGTGCGCCGCGGCCCGCGCCCCTACGATGCGCCGTCGCCATGCCCGACCCGCTCGCCCCGGTCCCGTCCGTCGCCGACGTCGCGCGCGTGCGCGGCGTGGCCGCCCGCGCGGACGCGGCGCCGGACCTCCTCCTCGAGGTCCCCCACGGCGCGACGCGCGCGGCCCACTTCGACGCGCTGCGGGCCGCCCTCGTCGGGGCCTACCCGGACGACCTGCGCGACTTCTTCTTCGTCAACACCGACGTGGGCGCGCCGGAGCTGGCCCAGCGCATCGCGGAACGGTTCGTCGGCGCGGACCCGGCGCGGACCGCGGTCGTCGTGCGCTGCCTCGTCCCCCGCACGTTCGTGGACTGCAACCGCGTCGTGCCGCCGGACGCGGTCGGCGCCGCGAGCCGGCCCGGCCAGATGACGCCCGGCCTCATGCCGTGGGTGAAGGACGACGCCGACCGCCGCCTGCTGCTCGCGCGCCACGCGGCGTACGGCGCGCTGGTCGCCCGCGCGGCCGACGCCACGCTCGCGCGCGGCGGGCGGGCGCTGATGGTCCACACGTACGCGCCGCGGAGCGTGGACGTCGCGGTGGACGAGCGCATCGTCGCGAGCCTGCACGACGCCTACCGTCCCGAGGTCGTCGAGCGCTGGCCGCTGCGCGCGCCGGTGGACCTCATCACGAAGACGCCGGACGGCGCGTTCCTGGCCGACGGGGGCCTCGTGACGCGCGTGCGCGCGGGCCTCGCGTCCCTCGGGGTCGCGGTCGCCGAGAACGAGGCCTACGGCCTGCACCCGAGCACGTCCGCGGCCGCGCTGGCGGCGCGGTTCCCGGGGACGACGCTCTGCTTCGAGGTGCGCCGCGACCTCCTCGTGCGGCGGTTCACGCCGTTCCTCGAGATGGCGACGGACCCCGACGCGGTGGACCGGCTCGCGGCGCCGTTCGCGGCCGCGCTCGCGGCGGGCTGAACGGGGGGCGCGCGCCGACGCGCGGGCACCGGTCGTCCGGGAACGCCGGCGTCCCGGGCCGCCGGCGTTCAGGGACGCCGGGCCGCCTCCGCGCGCGCCCGCGCGGGCCGCAGCCACGCCTCGAGGCGCTCGCGCCACTCCGCGGCGAGCACGCGGTACTCCTCGCCGCGCTCGCTC
>JAEUHO010000002.1 GCA_016795345.1 Planctomycetia bacterium
GACGATTCTCGGGCGCCGCTGTCGAATCGCCCAGTCCACGACCGGCAGCAGCGCACGGTCGGTCGGTCCGTCGGCGATGAGCACGTACCGCAGCGCGGTCGTCACCACGAAGTACCGCCCCCGAGGGTCAGTTGTCGGTCGCGAAGGGCTGCCGACATCGGCGCGCCACCGAGCACGGCCTCGAGGCGGGACAGCGGGATGCTCCCGGCCTCGCCGCGCCAGTTCCCGGTCGCGGCGATCGGGCCGACCTCCGCCCATCTTCCATCCGGACCGTCCACCGCCTCGACGAACAGAATCTCCGGCACGTCGAGCTGCTTGAGCAGTTCAGGGGAGTGCGAATTGACGATGACCTGCCGGAGCGGGTTGTCCGCCCCGATCGCGAGTTCCGGGTCGACGGCGTAGTCGCGGAGGAGGCGGACCATCGCCGGGATCCGATCGGGGTGGATGCCGTTCTCCGGTTCCTCCATGCACAGGACGCGACCGGCCTCGGGGTCCATTTGCATGGTAACGAGCGCGAGGAATCGCAGTGTCCCATCCGACAGCGCGCGCGGCCCCATCCACGGCACCGACCCATGCAGTCGCGCCTCCAGCACGTGCTGCCGCAGGACTTCGTCCCGACGGACACGCAACTCGGCGACTTCGGGAACGACCCCCGCCAGCCGACTGGCGGCCTCGGCAAAGATCCGAGGTGCGCACTTTGTGTCCGGGGTCATGCGCGCCAGCGTCGCTGCAATGTGATGGCCACGCTCGGAGACGTGGTCCTCGCTTCCGAATGGATCCGGCGCGCGCAGCGACGAGGGTTCCAGGTGCAGGCTCCGCCACGAAGCCATTTCACGGCGAGCCGCGAGGACAGTCGGGTACTCGGCCGCAGTCGTTCCTCCCAGCACTGTGCGGGGAGAGGAACCCGGTGGCACCGGGCGGCCGCGGCTCCCGCCGTCTTGGTGCAGCACGATCTGTGTCGGCGCGACGATTCCTTCACCCGCCACGTAATCCAACGGACCGGACTCCATCGCGGAGTCCGAGGACGAACCGGTGTCGAGCAGCCCACCGGCGCCCGGTGAACCCCGAGCCGGGCGACGCCGCCCGGCACCTCGTCTGGATCCTGATGACCGACCTTGATCCAAGGTGGTTCGGGTCGAGATAAACGCCCCGCCCGAGCGGCGGCCCGCGACAGCCGACTTCCGAAACGCCACGGTATGCGGGAAGCCGATCGCGCGCGCCGCGTCACCGACCGCGATGTGACGCAATTCCTCGTGGACGAGTTCGACTCGCGGCTTAGGCGCCTCCGCATATCGGAAGCCGACCGCGTACCGAAGGAGTGTGATGGAGGCGTGCGCGGGTCGTCCGAAGTCGTCGACGACCGTCGTAGGGACGAGCATGTCCGCCTCAAGTTCGATGCGGCCCGCAGGGTCGCCTGCCCAGAAAAGGTCGAGCGGGCCGAACATCCCGCTCGCCGGGCTGCGGATCGACTCTGCTGCGTGCTGAATCTCGTGGTCGGCTAGGAGGCGGAGGAACTGGATCGCATCGAAGAGGTTCGACTTCCCCACGCCGTTCGTGCCCACGAAACAGGTCAGGGGCCCGAAACGGACGTCGACGTCCCGCAGGTTCTTGAAGCCCTTGACGTGAAGGCGGAGGAGCACGGTATCAGCCTACCACTTCGCCGGCGCGGGCGGGGGGTCACGTGTTCAGGATGTGGATCGCCTTCTTGTGGAGGGCCTCGGCGGCCTCCATCAGCGACTCCGGCATCGTCGGGTGCGCGTGGACGGTGAGGCCCACGTCGGCTGCGGTGGCGCCCATCTCGATCGCGAGCGCGATCTCGGCGGTGAGGTCCGCCGCGCCGTAGCCGACCATGGTCGCGCCCAGCAGCACGTCGGTCTTCGCGTCCGCGATCAGCTTCACGAAGCCCTCGGTCTGCCCGATCGCCAGGGCCTTGCCGAGCGCCGTGAACGGGAACTTGCCCACGTGGACGGCGAGGCCCTTGGCCTTCGCCTCGTGCTCCTGCAGGCCCACGGTGCCGATCTCGGGGTCGGTGAAGATGCCCGACGGCATCGCCTTCACGTCGTAAGCGACCTTCCTCCCGGCCGCGTGCTCGGCGGCCACGATGCCCTCCTTGCTCGCCTTGTGCGCGAGCCAGGGCAGGCCGGCGACGTCGCCGATGGCGTACACGTTCGGCACGTTCGTCCGCCGCGTCTCGTCGACGAGCAGGTGGCCCTTGCCGTCGAGCTTCACGCCGAGCGTCTCGAGGCCCAGGCCCTCCGAGTTCGGCTTGAACCCGACCGCCACGAGCACCACGTCCGCCGGGAGCTTCAGCGCCGCGCCGTCCGGGCCCGTCGCCGTGACGTAGCGCGTGCCCTTCTCCGTCACGAGGCCCGAGGCCTTCGTCGACTTGAGGATCGTCGCGCCGCGCTTCGTGAGGCTCTTCTCGAGGACCTTCACCGCCTCGGGATCGACGCCCGGCAGGAGGCTGTCGGTCAGCTCGACGATCGTCAGCTTGCTGCCGAGCTTCAGCATCACCATGCCGAGCTCGAGGCCGATCACGCCGCCGCCGATGACGACGAAGTGCTCGGGCACGTGGTCGAGGTCGAGGGCCTCCTTCGACGTCACGACGGTCTTGCCGTCCACCGGGAACATCGGCAGCGCCACGGGCCGCGCGCCCGTCGCGACGATGCACTTGCCGAACTCGACGTCCTGCGGCTTGCCGTCGGCGCCCGTCACCACGAGCCGGTTCGCGCCCGCGAACTTCGCCGTGCCCGGGATCACGGTCACGCCGGACTTCGAGAGCAGGAAGCCGACGCCGGTCGTGAGGCGCTTCACGACGCCGTTCTTCCACTCCTGCAGCTTCTTCCCGTCCACCTTCGGCGCGCCGACGAGGAAGCCCAGCGCGTCGGCGTGCTGGATCTTCTCGAACAGGCCCGAGGCGTAGATGAGGCCCTTGCTCGGGATGCAGCCGTAGTTGAGGCAGACGCCGCCGATGCGGTCGCGCTCGACGACCGCCGTCTTGAGGCCGAGCTGCCCGGCGCGGATCGCCGCGACGTAGCCGCCGGGGCCCGCGCCGATCACCACGCAGTCGTATCGCGTCGCCATGGTCGAAGTCTCCGTGTTCTCGGGGGCGCGGGCCGCGGGGCCGGCGCCGGTCCACTCGGGGCCGTTCGGGGGAGGTCGGGGGCGGGGGTACGCGAGGCCCGGCGGCCGCCGGGCCTCGCGTACCGGTCAGACGGGTTCGCCGCGCTCGAGCCGCCGCTGCTGGTCGAGCAGGTGCGGCGGGACGGTCGCGTAGACGTCGCGGAAGAGCGTGTCGAGGGCCGGCGGGGGCGCGGCCTCGACCGCCGCGATCGCGTCGGTGATCTGCTTGCCGGCCTCGGCGAGGAAGGCCTCCTCGCGGGCCTCGCTCCACTCGCCGCGGGCGACGAGCCACGCCTTGTGGCGGAGGAGGGGGTCCTTGAGCTCCCAGGCCCGGGCCTCGCTCTCGTCGCGGTACTTCGTCGGGTCGTCCGACGACGAGTGGCCTCCCAGGCGGTACGTGAGGCACTCGATGAACGTGGGGCCGTGGCCGGCGCGCGCGCGGTCCACCGCGGCCTTGGCCGCGACGTAGCACGCGAGGACGTCGTTGCCGTCGACGCGGACGCCGGGCATGCCGTAGGCGAGCGCCTTCACCGCGAGGGTCTCGCTCGCGGTCTGCTTGCCGACGGGGACGGAGATGGCCCACTGGTTGTTCTGGCAGACGAACACGACGGGGGCCTTCCACACGCCCGCGAAGTTGAGGCCCGCGTGGAACTCGCCCTCGCTCGTCGCGCCGTCGCCGAGGTAGCCGCCGATGACGGCCTTGCGGCCGAGGATCTGGACGGCGCGGGCCGCGCCCGCGGCCTGCGTCACCTGCGTCGCGATGGGCGACGAGAGCGAGACGTAGTGGTGGGGGCCGTCGCTGTAGTGGCACGGCATCTGGCGGCCGTGCGTGGGGTCCATCGCGTTGCCGAAGCACTGGGCGATGTAGTGGGTGAGCGGGAAGCCGCGCCAGAGCGAGACGGCGCCCTCGCGCAGCGCGGGGAAGACCCAGTCGTCGGCCTCGAAGGCGGCGCCGGTGCCGAGCGTCGCGCCCTCCTGGCCCTTGGCGGTGCCGTAGAAGCCGATGCGGCCCTGGCGCTGCAGGTTCAGCATGCGCTGGTCGAGCGCGCGCTGGAACAACATGGCCTCGAGGAACCGGACCGCGAGGCCCGGCGGCAGCGCGGGCACCGGCGCCACCTCGCGGCCCGAGGGGTCCACGAGCTGGAACAGGCCGAGCGGGCCGACCTCGTACGGGTCGAGGGGCTTCCCCGCCGGCGCGGCGGGCTTGGTCGCCGTCTTCGCCACCCTAGATGCCCTCGAGGAGGAGGAGGTTCGGCTGCTGCAGGTAGTCGATGACCGTGTTGAGGAACCGGGCCGCCGTCGCGCCGTCCACGATGCGGTGGTCGAGCGTGATGGAGAGGTTCATCATCTTGCGGATGACGATCTGCCCGCCGCGGACCATGGGGCGGTCGGCGATCTTGTAGACGCCGAGGATGCCGACCTCGGGGTAGTTGAGGATCGGCGTCGCGAGGATGCCGCCGATGGAGCCGGCGCTCGTGATCGTGAACGTGCCGCCCTTGAGGTCGGCGAGCGCGATCTTCTTGCCGCGCGCCGCCTCGGTGACCCGCTGGATCTCGGCCGCGATCTGCAGGATCGTGCGGCGGTCGACGTGCTTGACCACCGGGACGGTGAGGCCGTCGTCGGTGTCGGTCGCCAGGCCGATGTTGTACTCCTTGCGGATCACGTACTCGCCCTTGGTGTCGTCCACGAGGGCGTTGATCGTCGGGAACTTGCGGAACGCCGCGACGAGCGCCTTCATGATGAAGGGCAGGAACGTCAGCTTGACGCCGCGCTCCTCGGCGAGCTTCTTCGCGCTCTCGCGCAGCGCGACGAGCTCCGTGACGTCGCACTCGTCGACGAACGTGAAGTGCGGCGAGTGCTGCTTGCTGCGCAGCATCTGCTCCGCGATCTTGCCGCGCAGGCCCTTCAGCGGGACGTGTTCGTCCTCGGCCGAGACGACCGGCGCGAGCACCGGGACCGTCGGGGGCGGGGCCTTCGGCGTCGCGGGCGCGACGGCGGGGGCCGGCTTCGCGGCCGGCGCCGCGGCGGACGTCGGCGCGGCGCCGCCGCCGGCGACGAACGCGTCGAGGTCGGTGCGCGTGATGCGGCCGTTCGGGCCCGTGCCCGGGACCGCGCGCAGGTCGAGGCCGAGCTCGCGGGCGCGGGCGCGCGTGGCGGGCGCGGCGAGGACGACGCGGTTCGGGTCCACCGCGACGGGCGCCGGCTTCGCGGCGGGGGCCGCGGCCGGGGCCGGCGCG
>JAEUHO010000021.1 GCA_016795345.1 Planctomycetia bacterium
CGGGGGGGGGGCGCGGGGCCCGGGCGCCCCCGGGGGGGGCGGGGGGGGGCGGGGCCGGGGGGGGGGGCCGGGCGGGGGGGGGCGGGGGCGGGGGGGGGGGGACCCGCGGGCGAGCGGGCCTTGCGTCAGACCGGGTTGCCGGCCGCGGTCACGGCGGAGGCGCGGCCGGCGAGGGAGCGGATCGCGTCGCCGAGGCGGCGGACGCCCTCCGCGACGTCGGGTTCGGGGAGGTGGCCGAAGCCGACGCGGAGGCAGGAGGTGTAGCGGCCGTCCACGTCGTAGGCCGGGCCGGGCGAGACGGCGACGCCGCGCTCGATCCCGCGGAGGAAGACCTCGATGGCGGAGAGGCCGTCGGGCAGCGTGATCCAGAGCTGGAAGCCGCCCTCGGGGCGCGTGAACCGGGCGCCGGCGGGGAGCGCGGCCTCGAGCGCGGCGACGGCGGCGTCGCGGCGGGCGCGGTAGCGGGGGCGGAGGCGGTCGAGGTGCTCGACGTAGCCGTGGTCGAGGAACGTGGCGGCGACGGCCTGGACGAGGGACGGGCCGCCGAGGTCCATGGAGCGCTTGTAGGGGAGGAGGTCGTCGACGACGGGGCGGTCGGCCACGAGGAACCCGACGCGGAGGCCGGTCATGAACGACTTGGAGACGGAGCCGACGAGGAAGCGGCGGCCGGGCGCGAGGAGGCCGTAGAGCGGGGGCGGGGCCGTGCCCTCGAAGCGGAGGTCGCGGAAGATGCGGTCCTCGACGACGGTCGCGTCGGCCTCGCGGGCCCAGGCGGCGAGGGCGCGGCGGGCGGGGGCCGACATCGTCGCGCCGGTGGGGTTGTGGAAGTCGGGGCAGACGTAGAGGAGGGGGCGCGGGCCGGGTGCGGCGCGGAGCGCGGCGAGGTCGAGGCCGTCGGCGGTCCAGGGGACCGAGGTGACGGTGTGGCCCATGAGCATGAAGGCGCCCGGGATGCCGGCGTACGTGGGCGTCTCGCAGAGGACCGGGCGGTCGTGCTCGCGCGCCCAGGCGGCGATGAGGGCGACGGCCTGCTGCGTGCCGTTCGTGGCCACGACCTCGTCGGCGCTCACCACGAGGCCGTCGCGGGCGAGGGTGCGGGCCACGGCCTCGCGCAGCTCGGGCAGGCCGGCGGGGCCCGGGTAGGCGTAGAGGCGGCGCGGGTCGTGCGCGAGGGCGTCGCGGGTGAGGCGCTCGAGGGTGCCGTCGGGCACCGAGTCGATGCTCGGCACGCCGCCGCCGAGCTCGAGCGTGCCGGGCGGGCGCGCGACGCGCATCATCTCCTGCAGCCCGCGGGCGTAGCCCTCGCGCAGCGCCCGCAGCGCGCGCGACACGTTGGGACGCGCGTCGGGCGCGGCGGCGACGGGGCCGCGGCGCGCGCCGCCGGCGACGAACGTGCCGCGGCCCACCTCGGTCGAGAGCAGCCCTTCGCGCTCGAGGGCCTGGAACGCCTTGAGCACCGTCAGGCGCGCGACCTTCAGGTCCTTCGCGAGCTCCGCGACCGACGGCAGCCGGTCGCCGGGCTTCAGCGTCCCGGCCTCGATGGCGTCGCGCACGCCGCGGTCGAGCCGCTGGTACAGCGGGGCCGCAGCCGGGCCGGCCAATCGGAGGTGGATCGCCACGACGCGCCGAATGGTATGCATACCGGTCTGTATGTCAACGGCGCGGCGGGCGCCGACCCGGCCGTCTCGCTGTCGACGCCGAGACAAGGGGCTTCGACCCCGTTGTCTCGCTGTCGACGCCGAGACAAGGGGCTCCGACCCCGTTGTCTCGCTGTCGGCCTCCCCCGGGGGCGGAACCGGCGGCGACGACCCCGTTGTTCCAGTTCAGCCCGGGGGGGTGGGCGGCCGTAGAGGGGGATATGGGCCGGCTTGCCGTCAGCGTCGTCATCCCCACCTACAACCGCGCGCACCTGCTCCCCCGGGCGGTCCGGTCGGCGCTCGCGACCCTCGAACCGGGCGACGAGGTGGTCGTCGCCGACGACGGCTCCACCGACGGCACGGCCGCCGCCCTCGCCCCGTTCGGCGACCGCGTCCGCCACCTCGTCCTCCCGCACCGCGGCGCGGGCCCGACCCGGAACGACGGCGCCGCCGCCGCCCGCGGGCCGCTGCTCGCCTTCCTCGACAGCGACGACGAGTGGTTCCCCGACAAGACCGCCCTCCAGCGCGCCCTCCACGACGCCCGCCCCGACCTCCTCTTCTCCTTCACCAACTTCGCCGTGAAGGACGAGGACGGCGCCGAGCACCGCCGCTTCCTCCCGAAGTGGCAGGACCGCCCCTGGACCTGGGACGAGATGCTCGGCGCGCCCGTCCCCTTCTCGACCGCGGCCCCGCTCCCGACCGGCCGCCCCGACTTCGACCTCCGCCTCGGCGACCTCTTCCCCGCCGAGATGGAGGACAACTTCGTCGCCACCTTCACTCTCATGGTCCGCAAGGACCTCGCCGACGACGCCCTCCACTTCTCCCCCGACCTCCGCACCTGCGACGACTGGGAGTGCTTCGGCCGCCTCGCGCGCCGCGGCACCGCGGCCTTCCTCGACACCGAGACGGCCTGGCAGCACGGCCACGCCGGCCCGCGCATCACCCGCATCGACCCGCTCGTCTTCGCGCAGGCCCGCCTCACCGTCCTCGAGCGCGTCTGGGGCCGCGACGCCGCCTTCCAGGCCGTCCACGGCGAACGCTACCGCCGCATCGTGCGCGGCCTCGAGCACGTCCGCGCCCGCCGCCTGCTCCGCACCGGTCGTACCGCCGAGGCCCGCGAGGCCCTCCGGCTCGCCGGTGGCGGCTCGTTCGCCGAACGCGCCCTCGCGCGGATGCCGGGCCCGCTCGTCCGCGCGGCGCTCCGCGTCGTCAAGGGCCGCGGCGACGACCGCACGCAACAGGGCTGACGTCAGGCCTCGCCGACGCGAGGCCCGCCCGCCTCCGACCCCCGCGCGCGCAGCACCGGCGCGACGTCGCGCAGGAACCCCGCCGCCACGACGTCCGGCGCGTACCTCCCCGGCTCCGGCGCCCGCCACGACGCGAGGCCCGCGTCGCCCGCGGCCGCCAACCGCTCCACGAACGCCACGAGCCCCGCGGTCGCCGACGCCTCCGTCTGCCCGAGGAGGCCCGGGTGCGCCGCGCCGAGCGCGTCCGCGACCGTCCCCTCCGCGGGGCTGAACGCGAGCACCGGCCGCCCCGACCGCGCGTAGTCGCAGAACTTCGACGGCAGGTACACGCCCTCGTCCATCGGCGCCTCGAGGAGGAGCGCCGCCGTCGCGTCGCGCAGCGCCGCGAGCGCGTCGTCCTGCGGCATCCAGCCGCGGAACCGCACCGCCGACGCGAGGCCCGCCGCGCGCACCCGCGCTTCGTCCGCGGGCTTCGGCGGGCCCACGAGGTCGACGCGGAACGGCACGCCCAGCGCCGCCGCGTGCGCGGCCGCCGCGCGCAACGCCGCGAGCGCCGCGTCCGACACGCGGCCCCTCATCCACAGGCCCGTGTGCACCAGCACGATGCCGTCCGACGGCCGCCGCGCACCGGGCCTCGCGTCCCCATGGGTCGCCGGGCCGCGATCGCCCTCCGTCGCGACCCCGCCCCCGTGCGGCACCACGAGTTGCGGCGCGTCCTCGCGCCCGAGCGCCCGCGCGTGCGCGCGCGCGAGGCGTACGGACGGCCACGCGAACGCCGCCGCCGCGTCCCACCAGCGCTGCGACGCGTCGAGGTCGGCCCGCTCGCGCGTGTCGCGCGGCGCGCCGGGGCCGTACGGCGGCGGGTGCAGGCACGGCGGCGACGGGTCCGGGAAGAACGCGACCCACGGCACGCCGGTCGCCGCGAGTGCGTGGCCGATCCACGCGACGCGGTCGGGTTCGTGCCGCGTCACGACGAGGTCGAACGGCCGCGCCGCGTGGAGCGCGAGTGCGCGGCGCCGCGCGTCGTCGTGCCACCACTTCATCCGTCGCGGGCGCACGCAGCGGGTCCACGCCGTGCGCAGCGCCTTCCACGGCCGCGGCCGCGGCGTCGGCAGCCGGACGACCTCGACGCCGCCTTCGTCGGCCCACGTGGGCGACGGGTCCTGCGGCGTCTCCCGCACGTAGCCGGGCCCCGACGTCACGACGGTCACGTCGATGCCGGCGGCCGCGAGCGCGCGGGCGAACCGCGCCGTGCAGAACGCCTCCGTATGCGCGGTCGGGGCGTAGTGCTCGCTCACGACGAGGAGGCGCATGGGGGACGTCCGGCCGACGGACCCGCGGCGACACGCCGCCGGGCCCTCGACGCTTGCTCAATACCAGCGATCCGTCGCCACGCCAGCCGGGCGGGGCTACGATGCCCTTCCATGGACCCCGCGCCGCCCCCGACCTCCGCGCCCGTCGTCGAGCGCACGCCGACGGCCCCGCGCGACCTCGGCGACACGCCGTTCACGATCGCGAACCGGCTCGCGGACCACCCGCTCTTCACCGACGACCGCATCAAGGAGCTGCTCCGCCGGCTCCCGCGCGAGCGCGTCGAGGTCCGCCGCGTCACGGTCGACCCCGACCCCGCCGGCGGCTGGAAACGCGGCCCGCTCGACAAGGACGTGGACCCGGTCGCGGCCTTCGAGGGCCTCGCGACGCGCCCCACGTGGATGCTGCTCCACGACACCTGGAAACACGACGCGGGCTACCGCGACCTCCTCGAGCGCTACCTCGCCGACCTCCGCGCCGCGTTCCCGTCGCTTCGCGGCGAGATCAGCGACCTCGGCTGCTGGATGTTCCTCTCGTCGGGCCGCTCCGTCGTGCACTTCCACGCCGACCCCGACCAGTCGTTCCTGAACCAGGTCCGCGGCGGCAAGACCGTCCACGTCTACCCCGCGAAGGTCCTCCCCGAGGCCACGGTCGAGGAACTCGTCTACGCCTACGACCAGGGCGTCGTCACCTACGACCCCTCCTACGAGCCCCAGCAGTTCCCGCCGACGCACCTCTCGCCGGGCCAGTCGGTCTTCCTGCCGCTCTACGCGCCGCACCGCGTCGTCAACGACGACACGGTCTGCGTCTCGTGGAACGTCGGCTTCAACACGCCGATCACGCGCCGCCGCCGCGACGTCCACTGCGTGAACCTCGAGCTCCGCCACCTCGGCGTGACGCCGACGCCCGTCGGCCGCCGGCCCTGGCTCGACGGCCTCAAGCGTTCGTCGCGCTTCGTCTTCAAGGCGAAGAACCGGCTGCTGCCCTTCCTGCGCCCGAAGATCGACGTCGTGAAGAAGTACGGCGCGTAGCGACGATCCCCTCCCGGGACCGCGAGGCCCGGCCGCCGGCGGCCAGTGGACAGTGGTCGGCGGCCGGCGGGCCTCGCGGTCCCTCGCCGCGGGCCCGGTCCCCTCGGGGCCGACCCCTTGATCTCGCGCGCCGCGTGGCGCATCGTGGAGGGCGTCCTCGAGGGGTGATCATGTCGAAGGGTGTCGTCGCGCTGCTGCTCGTCGTCGTGCTCGGGCTCGGCTTCGTGACCGGGCGGATGTCGGTGCCGAACGCGAGCGAGGCACCCGCCGCGGACGCCGACGCGACGTCGAGCGAACGTCCGGGCACCGCGCCCGTGACGGCGCCGGCGCCCGTGTCCGCCGCCGCGGGCATCGACGCGCCGACGCTCGCCGCGTCCGGCGACCCCGTGAC